>LUZZ01000325.1 GCA_001603845.1 Syntrophobacterales bacterium Delta_01
AGTTCGCTCACCAGCGTGGCGTAGGCTTTCTCCTTGAGGTCCGAAACCTGTTTCTGGTCGGTCTTTATCCGGGTGAGGCCGGAACTCGTCGCCGAATCGTCGATGGGATCCGGGGTGATCATGGCCCACTTGCCGGAGGCAACGTCTATGAGGGCCGCCTTGAGGCGGATACGCATCTGCTGGGCTTCGTCGGGAATGAAAGCGCCGGCCGCCGGGACCCAGGATACCGCCTTGCCGGCCTTGTCTTTCGAAGCCGTTTCCAGCGTGCCCCAGTAGCACAGGATGTGCGTGTAGCCGCCCCGGGCGGCCGTGAGACGCAGCCGTTTCGAGTAGGACGGCCGGTCCTCAGCCCGGCCGGACGGGAGCCCGGAAAAGGGGACGGCGGTAAAATACCGGTTGAGCGCATCCATCATGGATTCATCGGGGCTGAGGGCGCCGGACTGGATCACGATGAGCGGGCTTCCCCGGCGCAGCTTTATGTCGCGGGCAGTCTCCATCGCCTGGCGGATATCTTCCTCGCCGATTTCCGTCGAACCGGTGAATCCGAGAACATCCATTTCGCCCAGTTCGCCGGCATAGAAAGGATTTTGCGACTTCCGGTCTCCGGGATAGCCCGAGTTGGAGATCGACCGGGTGGCGGCGCATCCCGAAACGAGAGCGAAAGCGATGATCGAAAGCACGAAAAACCGCAGTGCTCCGGGCATTGTTTTTCCTGTTTCCGGGTGAGGCGGTGTATGAAATCCACAATGGGCAAAATTTAACAGGGCAACATTACTTGCTTCCGTTTATTCCGGCAACTTAAAACAAAAACCGGAACGGTGCCGGAGGCCTTTTTCCGCGTCCCGCCGGGAGTGGGGTGCGGCTTTTGGGGGATGTTCATTTAATTTGCGCTGATTTGCACAACTTTTTCTTGCATGCGGAATCGTTACGTGATAGTGAAGGCGATGCTGGCGAGCAGTAAGATTTCCCGAGCGCCGGGTTTCAATTTTGAAATTCCAGAACTCCGGCGCGGTCTTCTACGGCGTCATTCAAAAGCGGGCGCCGCCGATAAAAAATGTTGACAGCGAAAGTGTGCCATTAGTATATGCCGCCTCGTAAATATTTGCACAAGCTTGTAAGCTGAGAAGTTCTCTCGATTCCGGACCTCAAATAAAGGATAAAGGATGCCTGATTGGTATTGCCCAGGAGCAGCGCAAACATGCAAAACGCTCACCGGGTCATATCTGTCGGCACACGCGTGTTTTTTCCGCCTCAGGTCGGGTGTGTCCTCGCAAGTGCTGCCTGGAAGAGTAAAATTCATGGAAGGTTAATAGCTGATCTGCTTCAAATTGGTAAATCTTGAAGATGTTTGCCCTGGCCCCCACGGGCAGACGATTTGAGGAAGGAGGTGTTGATCTCGCGACCAAAATGACCGGGGTTTTTTGGCATGACGTTTTTTCGATCAACCTTTAGGAGGTAAATTATGCCAAGCTACGTAATCCTTGAGAAGTGTGACGGCTGCAAAGGGCAGGACAAGACGGCGTGCATGTACATTTGCCCTAACGACCTGATGGTTCTCGACAAAGAGAAGATGAAGGCCTTCAATCGTGCCCCCGAAATGTGTTGGGAATGCTACAACTGCGTGAAAATTTGCCCCCAGCAGGCGATCGACGTGCGCGCATACGCGGACTTTGTCCCGATGGGCGCTTCGGTTGTTCCCCTCCGCGGTTCGGAAGACATCATGTGGACCGTCAAGTTCCGTAACGGCCAGTTAAAAAGGTTCAAGTTCCCCATCCGTACCACTCAGGAAGGCAAGATCGAACCTATGGCCGGGTTCCAGACGGGCTCCGACGACATCAAGTCCGACGTGCTGTGTACCGAACCTGCTTCTTCAGGCGCCGCCGCGATTCCTACCCTGAAGAAATAACCTGCTGACTTTAGGAGGTGACGATATGCCTAATTTTGAAACCGTAGTAGTCGAAACCGATCTGCTCATCATTGGTGGTGGAATGTCGGCCTGCGGCGCAACTTTCGAAGCTGCCTACTGGGCGAAGAAAAACGGTCTCAAGGTCGTGGTTGTCGACAAGGCCGCCATGGATCGTTCCGGCGCAGTAGCAATGGGTCTTTCGGCCATCAACCAGTACATCGGCTGGGCTGCCGGGGACAACACCCTGGAAGATTACGTCAAGTACGTTCGTCAGGACCTCATGGGAATCTCCCGCGAAGACCTGGTTTACGATATCGCGCGTCACGTCGACTCCTCCGTCCATCTTTTCGAGAAATGGGGCCTGCCCATCTGGAAAACCGAGGATGGCAAGTACGTGCATGAAGGCCGTTGGCAGATCATGATCAACGGCGAGTCCTACAAGGTGCTCGTCGCCGAAGCGGCGAAGACCGCTCTGGCCACCCTTGGCGACAGCGGCCAGCTTTTCGAGC
>LUZZ01000326.1 GCA_001603845.1 Syntrophobacterales bacterium Delta_01
GGACTCCGGCTTCTACTCAAGGCCAACGGGAAGCAGGAGCTTCCAACGACTCGGTTCCCAAGCGGGAGCCTGGGAACCGGCGCAAACTGGCGGCTTTTCCGTCTACCCTTCCGCGTCTGCTTTTATCTTGGCGTACCGCTTGTTCTTCCTGAGCGTGGCGGCCTCGGCTTCCTCCGTTTCCTCCACCGTGAGGTGGATCTTCCCGCACTCCGGGCAGGCCACGTTCACATGTTCCCCGAAGGAGCGCGACTTGATTTCATCGACCGTCATGTGGCCGATGTAGCCGCACTTGGTGTCGATCCGTTCCGCGCGTACTTTAGGTCTCCCACTCTTCTTGCCTGCAGTCGTAGTCATTGGCGAGCCGCTCCCGAAAAGTGAATTGGAGATCGATATCGAAGGCCGGTATCGAACGAATATGAATTCTAACTATCGCATCATCTGCGGGCAACGACATTTCCTTCCGAATCCCAAACGGTTACAGGGACCCCGCCGCCGTCCAGGCTGTGCGCGGCGCAGGATATGCACGGGTCGTAGGCGCGCATCGCCATTTCGACGCGGTTGAGCACCTCCCCGTCCACTTTGCCGCCCCGAATGAGGTCGTGGGCCGCCCGGTCGACGCTCATGTTGATGGCGGCCAGGTTGTGGGTGGTCCCCACGATCAGGTTCGCCCGGACGATGAAGCCGTTTTCGTCGGTGGAGTAATCGTGGATCAGGGTCCCGCGCGGGGCTTCGATGCACCCCACGCCGCGGCCGGCCTTGGGCGTCGCGTCGTTTCGGACGTGTCGATCGGTTATCTCCCGGTGTTCCAGGATTTCGACGGTGCGCTCGCACGCGTACAGCAGTTCGATGAGGCGCGTCCGGTGGTAGAGCATCGTGGACTGGGCGGGTCTTCCGAAAAGGGAGCGAAATTCGCGCAGCTCGGACTGGGCGAG
The DNA here is from genome assembly GCA_001603845.1 of Syntrophobacterales bacterium Delta_01. GTDB lineage: Bacteria > Desulfobacterota > Syntrophobacteria > Syntrophobacterales > Syntrophobacteraceae > SbD1. Next base: position 933 of record LUZZ01000326.1, read on the forward strand.
CGGCGTTCGGATGGATTCCGCCACGTTGAGCCGCGCCAGGCTGTTGGTCCTGTATATGCCGCGCGGGTCGGCGAGATCCATCGAAAACCCGTCGCCCCAGCCGCGTGCGTAGGGGAACTTGCCGTACGACCACGGCTCGACGTGCTCGCCGATAAAGTCCGTGTACTCGCGCCCGGAAAACTCGTGGAAGGAACCGTCGGGCCTCATGAGCCGCAGCACGCCGTCGTGGAAGTTGAGGCTTCCGTCAATGGGGTTCACCATCCCCAGAAAACCGGTGAAAATGTCTCCCAGGGTGGCCTGCTCGGGGCTCAGGCACGAAAAAACCTGATCCTTGGCAAAATCCATGGCAAACCGGGCGAATTCCAGCAGCTCCAACGCCTCCCCGCGCATTTCGTCGCGCTCTTTTTCGCTCATCGGTCGGGAAAAACCTCCGGGCACCATGGCGTCGGGATGGATCGACCGGCCGGCGAATTTTTCGAGCATCGCCTGGGCGCGCCCGCGCGCCTGCATCACCTTTCCGGCAAGCTCGGGGGCGTGCTTGGCGATCCCCAAAATGTTTCTGGCCGAAGGCCCGCCGGAGCCGACCAGGAAGTCGGGTCCCGCCAGGAAGAAGAAATGCAGCACCTTGTCGGCGATGTGGGACAGCATCTGGGCGAGTTCCCGCAGGTACCTGGCGGCCAGCGGCACTTCCGTCCCGAAGCAGTCTTCCACCGCCTTGTTGGAGGCCAGATGGTGCTGCCAGGGACAGAGCCCGCAAATTCGGGTGACGATCGACGGGATTTCCTCGGCCGGGCGCCCCTCGAGAAATTTTTCGAATCCCCGCATGGCCATGATGTGTACGCGCGCTTCGGCGGCGTTGCCGTTTTCATCGAGCCGGATGCCGATTCGCGCATGGCCTTCGATCCGGGTGACCGGCTGGATTACTATTTCCCTGGAGCGGGGCCTGGATTGCGGGATATTTTCAACTGCTTCGCTCATGATTTCCTTTCGCGGAACGGCGGCCGTCGGGATGGTTCCGCTGCGCGCGGAAGCCGCCAAAGCTTCCTATTTTTTCTTACGCGCCAGCGGCCGCAGCCTGGAATGGGCTCCGGAAAATCGCAGGACCGAAAACCGGTCGGGCAAGTTTCGGATTTCAACCCCGTTGCTCGCCAGGGCGTTCAACATGTCCAGGAGCTGGTTGCCGCCGCGCCTCACCGGCCCGTAGCAGCCGCGGCAGGGCACGCGGGCCTCGATGCACCGGGGCGGTCCCCCGCTCGACCCCGAACACCCGGCCAGGGTGACCGGCCCCAGGCACAGGAACCCCTGTTCGAGCAGGCACTGCATATCGCTCAACGGCTGGTCGGCACTATACCGGGCATTGCGCAGGAAGCGCCGGACCCTTTGCACCGCCCCCTTGCCCTCGCGCCTGGCCGGGCAGGAGTCGCACACGCTCTGGACCGGCAGCGCCGGGATTTTGCCCTTGATCAGCAGGCCCAGCGCCGAGGCAATGCCGCCCGGGTGCGGCGGGCACCCCGGAATCCAGGCGTCCACCTTGATTTTTTCGTCCAGCGCATAGGTGCGGTCGAGAAGCGCGGGCACCACCCGGTCGGGATCGGGAGCGGCGTCCGTCCCTTCCGTGGTCCGGTAGTAGCGGCCGAACAGGTCGCGGTTTTCGAAAAGATTGATCAGGGCCGGGATGCCTCCATAGCCGGCACAGGTGCCCATAGCCACCACCACGCGGCATCGTTCGCGCATCAGTTCGGCGATGCGGAGCTGTTCCCGGTTGCGGATGCCGCCGGTTATGAGGCCAATGTCCGCGCGCGGAATGTCGATGCGGTCTCCGCCTCCGTCTTCGCCGAAATATTTATGATCCACCAGCACCGGCATGTGGACGATTTCCACCTTGCTCAGCAATCCCAAAAGTCCCGCTCCGATATCGAGCAGCGACATTTCGCATCCCGAACACCCGCTCAGCGACTCGGCGGCGATTTTCACAGGCATTGAACCAGCTCTCTTCTAATGTACTTCGAAGCGTCTTCGCGATACGGAGAAGGACCGAGCTCCCGCAGCGTCCTCGTCATTTCGGCCACCACGGAGGCGAACCGTTCGGCTTCCGCCGAAGAGCACCACACGAGCTGAAACCGTTCCTTTTCCAGATCCATCAGGGAAAGCATCTCCTCCACCACCGCCAGCCTTGCCTTGGCCTTCTGGTTGCCGTCCTGGTAATGGCATTCGCCGGGATGGCACCCCATCACCATGACGCCGTCGGCCCCCAGCTCGAAGGCCTCGGTCACCAGGTTGGGATGCACCATGCCGGTGCACATCACGCGGATGATCAGGAGGTTGGTGGGGTATTGAATGCGGGCCGTCCCCGCAAGGTCGGCGGCCGCATAGGAGCACCAGTTGCACGTAAACGCGATTATTTTGGGTTCGAAACGCGGGTACCAGTCTGACAAAACGTCATTCCTTCCGTTCTAGAGCCGGACGATGGATGCTGGATCTTTGATGCGGGATGCTCGATACCCGATCCCGGACGATGGTTCCTCGACACCGGGCATCCGTGATCGGCGTGCAGGGTGGGCACGGCCTTATTGTGCCCACCCTACATCCGGATTCAATGCTGTTGACTTTAAGCTCCTCCCCCTTTGATGGGGGAGGCAGGGTGG
>LUZZ01000327.1 GCA_001603845.1 Syntrophobacterales bacterium Delta_01
AAATTATAAGAAAAAGCCGGATCACCCGGCCTTATCTGCCCTACGAAGGGGTTCCCCGGGACATGATGTCAGGGGAAGCATTTATGGCCGGTTATTGCGGGTTTTTTTGTGTTGAGGGCCTTTGGGTCCGGAAATGATTGCAGAAACGGCATCGTGTGCTGACACTTGAGGCATTGCGGTGCTGTTGAGAAGGTAAAGGCTACCGAGAAGGCTGCCACGAGCCGTAGAGGCTTGGGCGGCCTTTTTGTTTTTGTGCACCGCCGACCGGGAGTTGCCGGTGTTTGTCCCATGGTGCATCCGCAAGGTTCGGCAGACGGCTCAGACAAAGACAGCAAAGACCACTCGGAGCACTTCGGTCCACCACCCGTCGAGATGACCGGCATACCGGTTTAAATACCGGACTGCTTGCTTCCCGAAGGAAAGCCGCCCCGCTGCTTTCAACGGGGCCGTCGTACACTTGGGCCGGGACTCGGTTGCATTGAATTGAGGGGGGGCCCCTGGGGAACGACAAACCAGGGAGAAAGGAGGAAGAACCAGAGGGGTGAAAAATGGAGAGACAGCCGGACTCCGCCAAGAGATTACCGGCTGCCTCGAAACAATGCCCTCCGATGAGAGAAGGCACGGTGAATTATAGCATTTCAAAGCGAATTGAAGTCAAGCAGATCCGGAATGAACGATGGTACCGATCGACGGGAATCCTCACGGCGTCGATATGAGCGCCACCGCTGGCGGAAAAGAAAGGGAACCGGTCTCGAAGGTTTGCCGGCCGGAAAGTTGCCGGTTCCTATCCTGTAGGGAGGCACCGGGTTTGGAAAAGGCTGATCGAAATAATTGTTTGCAAGTACAGACTGCCGTACCCCTCATGGGGCGCTTCCCGGAACATGCTCGAAAAAGTAGCAGGGGATTGGAATCGGGCTGAATAATTTGGAGGAGATCTTAATGCCTAAGGGTTTGAAAATATTGGCTATGTTTATGTTGTTTTGTTTGAGCGCCGCTTCGTGGGCGACGGCCGCGGAGGATGAAGCCGCAAAAGTGACCGACACCCCGCAGCTTGAAGAAATCGTCGTGACCGCCACGAGAACGGAAAAGGGCGTCGAGTCGGCTCCCGGCAGCGTTTCCGTCGTCAACCAAAAGGAGATTGAGAAGAGAAGCATCCAGACGATCGATGATGCCTTGAACACGCTGCCGGGTGTATTCGACCGGCGGTCCACGGGGCTTGTTGACCCTATCGCCAATATCCAGTTGAGGGGGATGCCCGGTTCCCAGCGGACCCTCCTGCTGCTGGACGGAATTGCCATCAACGATCCCTTTTCGGGCGGCCAGAGGGACCTGCTGGGAGTGGCTCCCGAAGACGTTGACAGGATCGAGGTGGTCCGGGGGCCGTTTTCGAGTTTGTACGGCGGCTATGCCATGGGCGGTGTCGTCAACGTGCTTACCAAAATGCCCGAGAAACGGGAAATCACTCTCAAGACCGGGTATGGATCGGGCATGCCGGGCACGGACGGATTAGAGAACCTGATGCGGTTTTACGGTTCTTACGGCGACAAGTTCCTGAACAACAAACTGACCACTTTCATCAGCTACGGGTATCGCCAGACCGACGGCTTTGCGACGGATTTCAACCTTGCCAGCAAGGCCCCCCCTGCAGGCGTTACGGGATGGTCGCAAACCCAAAGCGCGACCGGCAGCACCCGCTACCTGGTCGGCGACAAAGGGGACCGGGAATGGATGGACGACACCCTGAACCTGAAGGCGAAGTATGACTTTACCGAAACGACCAATCTGAGCCTGTCTTTCACGCGAACCACCAATCAGTATCAATACGACGACCAGCACACCTATTTGCGGGACAGTTCGGGCAACAGTGTCTGGTCCTATTCGGGAGTGACCGAATCCTCCTTTTTGGCCGGGAAATACGGCCGGGAGGCAATCCTTTCCAGCGCCAAGTTTGAAACCGAGTTCTCTCCCCTGAAAGTCAAGGTGACGGCGGGGATGCTCGACTGGCTGAAAGCCTGGAACACGGTACCCGGCTCCGGCGCGACCGTGTCGGGAGGAGCCGGCACGATGACCGAAACTCCGCTGCAGGCCTACAATTCGGAAATCCAATTCACCCTGCCCCTCATGGACCGGCACATCCTCACCTTTGGCGCAACCATCCGGCATTCCGATGTGGATGACATCCAGCATAACCTTACAGACTGGCGGGACAAGGATTCTGAAATCGACCTCATCTACGAGGCGGCGGGCAAGGATATCGGATACTCCCTATTCATGCAGGACGAGATCAAGATCTTCGATCCACTCACCTTATATCTCGGTTTTCGGGAAGACTGGTGGGAGACCTATGACGGGTATGCAAACAGCGTGGGCGTGGCCGGGTACCCCATGAACTTCAGTTCGCGGTCCGCAGATTACTTCAGCCCCAAGGCATCGCTCGTCTATAAGCCTTTCGAGAAGACGACCCTGCGGAGTTCCGTCGGGCAAGCCTTCCGGCCTCCGACAATTTACGAATTATACGGAACCTTCACCGGGTCCTACGGGACCATCTACAAATCGAATCCGAATCTGGAGCCGGAGACCACCACGTCCTGGGATTTCGGAGTGGAACAGAAGCTGTGGAAGGGTTCCAAGATCGGGGTGACGTATTTCGAGAACTACATCAAAAACCTTATCTACAGTTCGGCCACCGACTCGACGATGGCGGTATATGAACAACACAATGCGGGCAAGGCAACCAGCAAGGGCGTGGAACTCAGCGTCGAACAGAACTTTTCCAATTGGCTGAAGCTTTTCGGCACTTTCACCTATACCGATTCGGAGATAACGGAGAATCACGCGGCTCCCGCCTCGGTCGGGAAAGAAATGACGGATAACCCGGAATTTATGTACAGTTTCGGCGCTTATCTTTCATGGAAACGTTTTTCAGGGTCATTTATAGGAAGATACGTCGGAAAGCGGTATAGCACCGATACCAATATAGACACCGTTGATGGTGTTTTCGGATCTTATGACCCGTTCTTTGTCGCCGATCTGAAGATCAGCTATGCATTTACTCCGCTTACCTCCCTGTCTCTCTCGGTAAATAATATCCTGAATGAAGAATACTATATGTACAGAAGAGAACCGGGCACAACGTGGTTCCTGGAAC
>LUZZ01000328.1 GCA_001603845.1 Syntrophobacterales bacterium Delta_01
CCTGCGGGTGGGAGTAGATCCGCTCCAGTTCCTCGACCGGCGCACCTTCCCGGCCCAGCAGGTTGTGCTTGATCCTCAGCGTGAGTTCGCCCACGATCTTCAGGTCGAATTCGAGCAGCAGCTCGTAGTTTTCGTGGATGCTCCCCGCGAGGCTGTTCTCCACCGGAACGACGCCGAAGGCGGTCTGCTCGCCGTCCACCAGCTCGAACACCTCCCGGAAGGAGGAACAGTGGCGGAAGGGGACCTCGGTCCCGAAAAACTGCACGCACGCCTTGTGGGAAAAGGACCCGGGCACGCCGCTGTAGGCGGCGCTGGCCGGCGCGCTGCTCCCGCCCCGGCGCGGCTTCATGATGGCGGCCTTGTCCAGGTAGGCGTAGTCGAGCTGTTTTCCCACGACGGGGGCGATGACGTAGAGGTCCCGCATGAGCTGCTCGAACTGCTCGGGGTAGAGGCTCTGGGGGCCGTCGGACAGGGCCTTGTCCGGCTCGGTGTGCACCTCGATCAGCAGCCCGTCCGCTCCGCCCGCGATGGACGCCCGGGCCATGGGGCTCACCTTTTCCCGAATCCCCGTGGCGTGGCTGGGATCGACCACGATGGGCAGGTGCGTGAGGCCCTTGATGACCGGCACGGCGGTAAGGTCCAAGGTGTTTCGCGTGTAGCGTTCGAAGGTGCGGATGCCGCGCTCGCACAGGATCACCTGCTCGTTCCCCTCGGAGAGGATGTATTCGGCGGACATCAGCCACTCTTCGATGGTGGCGGCAAGGCCGCGCTTGAGCAGCACCGGTTTTCCGATCCGGCCCACGGATTTGAGCAGCTCGAAGTTCTGCATGTTCCGGGCGCCGACCTGCACGACGTCCACGTATTTCACCATGAGGTCCGCCTGGCTGGGGGAGGTGATCTCGGAGACGACGCCGAGCCCCGTCTCCTCCCGGACCTCTTTCAGGATCTTCAGCCCCTCTTCGCCCATGCCCTGGAAGGAATAGGGCGAGGTGCGCGGCTTGAAGGCGCCGCCCCGAAACAGCACCGCGCCGTGCTTTCGCACCAGCCGGGCGATTTCCAGGGTCCGTTTCCGGTCTTCGACCCCGCACGGGCCGGCGATCACCACCAGCCGGTCGCCTCCGATGCTCACGTCTCCCACCTTGATCACCGACGGCTCGGGGTGCAGCTCCAGGCTCACCAGCTTGTAAGGCTTGGAGATGGGCACCGCCCGCTCGACCCCCGGCAGCGTTTCGTAGTAGGCGGTTTCCTTGTACGCCTTGCCCACAAACCCCAGCACCCTTTCATCCACGCCCCCGATCTCTCTTACCAGGTAGCCTTCGGAGCGGAGTATCTCCTTGAGCTTCTCGATTTCTTCCTTGGTTATTCCCTGCTTGAGGATAAGAATCACGGCACGTCCTCCAAATCGTAATTTTTGTTGCCCTGAAAATAAAAAAACCCCAAGGAAAACTCCTCGGGGTCGCAACTGCTTTTTCTTATCATGGCCCCGGGGAGGTCGCCTTTTCCACCCGGGGATGTTCTCACACGCTAGTGTCCCAGGTGGATGCTCCTAAAAAAGAAAAAAAAGAAGCCAAAAAAGGGCGAAAATATCCATCCACCCCTGGGGCACCCATCCGAAACCACGCTGAAATTATGCAACGACACGTTTTTCGCCATAACACCCTTTCACGATTACAGCGGGAGAATAATGGATCCGGAAAGTGATGTCAATTCCATTCCCGGTTTGGCGGCGGGCCATTTGGAAATCATACCCCTCAGAACTGCTTGAGGCAGGAATTACAGATCATTGACGGACAGTGGAGGAAGCAGCGAAACCGGCCGGTAATGCTTTAGCAGGCCTCAAAAAGCAACGCGCTTATCATTTCGAGGCAATCTTCCAGAACTTCTTGTGGGACCTTGCATTTGTATTCCGCTTTTCGAGCTTTCCAGTCAAGGCTTTTCACCAGATCGTCCAGGTGCAGGCCCTCGGGGTAACCGAACCCAACGACAAGTTCCCGCCGGCCAAGAAGATGCTCGGAAGCTGGGAGGTCTTCAAGGCCGAAGACCTGCTCCCGCCCAAGGACTACATCGACAGCCACCGGAAGAAATAGATCGAAACAGGGGGAGTGGAGTTTTTGCCGGTTCGCCCGGCCCGGCCCCGTGCCGGGACCCGGCGGACCGCAAAATCTCCGGTGGAACCGCATCCGGGTAGCGGCCGGGCGGGCGTCTCCCCGCGTCCGACCGGCCCGAGCCCATGAAAGCTACCGGTTAAAACCTCTATGGATCCATTATTTCTAGTCTTCCAGGGCATCAGCGGCCTCACCATGGCCATGATCTTGTTTCTGATCGCCAGCGGCCTCACGCTGCTCTTCGGCGTGGTCAACGTCTTCAACTTCGCCCACGGGTCGTTTTACATGATCGGGGCCTACCTGGCCTACACGTTCACGGCGGTGGCGGGGCTCAATTTCTGGGTCGCGCTGGTCCTGGCCGGCCTGGGGGCGGGCTTCTTCGGGATGGTCATGGAAATCTTTTTCCTGAGGCGCATCTACGGGCGGGCGGAAGAGGCCGGGTTCCAGATACTGCTGACCTACTCCTTTATTTTGATCATCGACGACCTGGTAAAAATGATCTGGGGAACGGAATACAAGTCCATTTCCCGCCCGCCCGGCTTTACCGGCCACGTCGAAATTTTCGGCATGATCCTTCCGTCCTACAACCTGGCCATCATCGGGCTGGGGCTCCTGGTGGCGGTCGTCGCGTGGCTGGTGCTCAGCCGCACCCGCGCCGGCAAGATCGCACGGGCCACGGCCATCGACCGCGAGATGCTGAGCACCCTGGGGACCAACGTGCCCCTTACCCTGAGCCTCACCTTCGGCATCGCCACGGCCCTCGGGGGGATCGCCGGGGCGCTGGCGGCGCCGCTTCGCTCCGTTACCCCCGGCGCGGGCATCGAGGTGATCATCGACTCCCTGATCGTCGTGGTGCTGGGAGGCATGGGCAACTTCTGGGGAGCGCTCCTGGGCTCCCTCATCATCGGCGAGGTGAACGCCTTCGCCGTGGCTTACGTGCCGAACTGGGCGTCCCTTTTCAGCTTTCTGGTGATGATCGTGGTGCTCATCTTCAAGCCGGAGGGATTGTTCAGTCCCGCCAGGATCAGGAAGGCATAACCTATGGATTTCAGGACTTGGATCAGGACGCGGGGGATCTGGATCGCCGGGCTTGTCGTGTTTTGCATCCTGCCCCTGGTGAAAACGTCCAACTACCAGCTCACCGTGGCCAACAACATCCTGCTGTGGGCGCTGTTCGCCATGTCCTTCAACATGCTGTTCGGCATGACCGGGATGCTCTCCTTCGGGCAGGCCCTGTACTACGGGCTGGGGGCCTATTTCGTGGGGATGTTCGTCGCGCACATGGGCGCGGGGTGGTTCCTGCCGGCCCTGGCGATGGGCCTGGCGGGAGGAGCGGTGCTGGCCCTGCTGGTCGGTCCCCTGGTCCTGCGCCTCACCGGGGTGTACTTCACCATGCTCACCCTGGCCTTCGCGCAGCTCGGCTGGGGGGTGGTGGTCAAGTGGTACGATTTCACCAACGGCGACGACGGCATCCAGGGGATCATCCCGCCGGGGTTTCTAAGCAACAAGGTCGCCTACTACTACTTCTGCCTGGTCCTGGTGGCGGTGTCCATCTGGTTTTTGTGGCGGATCTCGCGGTCGCCTTTCGGGCTGATGCTGCGCTGCATCCGGCAAAACCCGGCCCGCGTGAGGTTTCTGGGAAGAAGGGTCAAGCGCAACCAGTTGAGGATCTACGTCATCTCCGGGGTTTTCACCGCCCTTGCCGGCGGGCTGATGGCCGGGGTGGACAGCTCGGTCCATCCTGGAATGTGGCACTGGATGACGTCGGGCGAGGTCATCCTGATGTCCATTCTGGGCGGCATGGGGCAGTTCTTCGGGCCGTTCGTGGGAGCGGCGATCATGATCTTGATCGAAGACTTCGTGGGCGCCAAAACCGAGTCGTGGAGCCTGGTGATCGGCCTGGTGATGCTGGTCATGGTGCTCACCCTCCCCCGCGGCCTGGTGGGAGAACTGGTAGGGCTGAAGCGGCGGGCGGCGGAAAGGAAACAGGAGACGAAAGGCGGCGAACAGATAGCGGGCAACTGAGGCCGGGAAACAGTGGCGGGCCTCCCCGCTTCGGGGAAATGAAGCGGAAAGGACCGAGGACAGCCCCCATCCGTTTTCCGAAACCCGCCATCCGCTACCCGACACCCGTAAGCCAAGGAGTTCAGGATTGGAACCGATACTCGCGGTGGAAAACGTCGAAAAGTCATTCGGCGGCCTGCGCGTGACAGACAACATCAGCTTCTCCGTGGAACCCTGGGAGCTGTCGGCCATCATCGGCCCCAACGGCGCGGGAAAAACCACGCTGTTCAACCTGCTCACCGGCCACCTGCGGCCGGACAGCGGCAGGATCCGGTTCGAAGGCCGGGACATCGCCGGGGCCAGGACCCAGGAGATCGTGTCGCTGGGGATCGGCCGCGCGTTCCAGATCACCTCCATTTTCCAGGAGGAAACGGTGCTGGACAACATCCGGGTGGCGTGCCTGTCGAAACTCGACCAGACCCGCAATTACCTGCGGCCCACGGCGGAGCACGCACGGGCCACCACGCGGGCGTTCAGCATCCTGTCGAGCCTGGGGCTGGAGCGGTTCGCCGGCCGGCCGGCCTACGAGCTTTCCCACGGCGACCAGAAGCTTTTGGACATCGGGATCGCCCTGGCGCTGGAGCCCAAACTCCTGCTGCTCGACGAACCCACCTCGGGCATGTCTCCCGAGGAGCGGGTCCTGACCCGCAACCTGATCAAGGATCTGTGGCGGGATTTCAAGCTCACGCTGATATTCATCGAGCATGACATGGACATGGTGTTCGGGATCGCACAGAAGGTGCGGGTGCTCCAGCAGGGGACCATGCTGGTGGAGGGCACGCCCGAGGAGATCCGCTGCAACCCCGAAGTGATCACCGCCTACCTGGGGAGCGAGGAGTTCTGAGATGGAGGTCATTCTGGAGGCGACCGGGCTCAACACCTTCTACGGGCGGAGCCATATCCTCTTCGACGTCGACCTGCACGTGGCGGCGGGCGAGACGGTGTGCCTGATGGGAAGAAACGGCGCCGGGAAAACCACCACGTTCCGGTCGCTCATGGGCCTCACCGTCCCCCGGAGCGGCCGGGTGGTGTTCCGGGGAAGGGAGTGCACCCGGCTGGCCCCCTACAGGAAGGCCCGGATCGGCATGGGGCTCGTCCCGGAGGACCGGCGGGTCTTCGGCCCGTTCACCGTGCGGGAGAACCTGGAACTGGGCCGGATACCGGGCCGGAGCGGGGACTGGAACGCGGACACCGTCTTCGAGCAGTTCCCGACGCTTGCCCGGTTTGCGAGCCGGCTGGGCGGAACGCTTTCGGGGGGCGAGCAGCAGATGCTGGCCATCGCCAGGGCGCTCATGGGAAACCCGGACGTTTTGATGCTCGACGAGCCCTCGGAAGGGCTGTCGCCGGTCATGGTCGGGAGTCTCAAGGAACTCATTTTGAACCTCAAGGAGAAGAAGACGACCATTCTTCTCTCCGAGCAGAATATACGGTTTGCCATGTCGGTTTCCGACCGCGTGGTGGTCATCGACAAGGGGCACGTGGTCCACAGGAGCGGCATCGAGGCGTTCCGGCAGGACGAAGCTGTCCAGAAAAGGTATCTCGCAGTCTGAACAAGGGGTAGAAGAAAATGGATCGGATAACGGTTTTCCAGACCACCGGACGTATCGTCATGGGTGCCGGCGCGCTCAACGGCTTGCCGCAAGAAATAAAGCGCCTGGGCGGATCGAAAGCGTTCATCATCACCGACCCCGGCCTGGTGCAGGCGGGAATCGTCGACCGGGTCGAGACCATCCTGCGCGAAGCGGGCATCGCGTCCGGCCGTTTCGACAAGGTGGAACCGGACCCGCGCATCGAGATCGTCTTCGACGCCCTGGCGCACGTCCGGGCCGCGGAGGCGGACATCGTGCTGGGGATCGGCGGGGGCTCGTCCCTGGACATCGCCAAGGTCACCGCCGTGATGGCCGCCAACGAAGGTCCCATCGGCTCTTATTTCGGGATCGACCTGGTGCCCAGGCCCGGGCTCAAAAAGATCCTGATCCCCACCACCGCCGGGACCGGCAGCGAAGTGACGCCCATCGCCATCCTTTCGGACGACGCCGAAAAGCTCAAAAAGGGCATCGTGAGTCCCCACCTGCTGCCGGAAACCGCCCTGCTGGACCCGGAACTCACCCTGGGGCTGCCCGCCAAGGTGACGGCCGCCACCGGCATGGACGCCCTCATCCACGCCATCGAGGCCTACACCTCGAAAAACGCCACCTCGCTGACCGACGTGCTGGCCGTGCAGGCCATGGACCTGATCTACAATAATATCCGCACGGCGTGCGCCAACGGCAAAAACATCGAAGCCCGCAGCCGGATGCTCGAAGGGAGCCTCCTGGCGGGGCAGGCGTTCGCCAACGCCGGGGTGACGGCGGTGCACGCCTTCGCCTATCCCATCGGGGCGGAGTTTCACATCCCGCACGGCATCGCCAACACCATTATGCTGATCCCGGTCATGGAGTTCAACCTGATGGGCAACTGCAGCCGGTTTGCGGACATCGCCGGGATATTCGGGGAAGACACCGAAGGGATGCCGGAACGAAGGGCGGCGGCGCTGGCGGTATGCGCCGTGAAGGAACTGGCCGAGGACCTGGGAGTGCCGCGGCGCCTGAGCGAATTCGGGGTCATGGAGGAGGACGTCCCCGGCCTCGCCGAAGGCGCCATGAAGGTGACCCGCCTTTTGACCAACAATCCCAGGGACCTCACGCTCGAAGACGCCAAGAACATCTACCGGAGCGTGCTGTAGCGGAAACGACGATCCGGCGGATTTTCATCGTTGGCCGGTTTTCCGGGGGATACGGCCCGGGCCCCCGGGAACCGGCCGGCAGGGTTTCCCCCGCCTTCCCTCCCCAACACGGCCGGCCCGGCACCCGGGACGGAGGAACCTCACGATGCGCGGCTTTTACAACCTGGTCCTGTGCGCGAACCTGACCCAGAAGTCGTTCGACATCAAGATCATCCCCGACGACGTGACCAGAAAGTACCTGGGAGGCAAGGGGCTGGCCACCCACCTGCTGCTCCGGCACAACCCGGCCGGCGTGGACCCTTTCGGCAGGGACAACCACCTGATCCTGGCGGTCGGGCCGGCCGCCGGGACGGGGCTCTGGGGCTCCTGCCGCTACGGGGTGTTCACCAAGTCTCCGCAAACCGGCTTCTATGCGGAATCCTACTCGGGCGGCGCGGCAGCCGAGTACATGACCGGCACCGGCTTCGACGCCTTCATGCTCGAAGGGGCGTCGGACGAGCCGGTATGGCTGGAAATAGCCGAAGACCGGGTGATCTTTCACCCCGCGGCCGACCTGTGGGGGCGCGATGCCCGCGCGGCGGAGGACACGGTGAAGAAGTGGATCGCCCGGAACCGGCCCGGCGGAACGAAGTGCGGGGTGGTGGCCATCGGTCCGGCGGGAGAAAACATGGTGAGCTTCGCCGTGATGGGAAACGGCCACCGGCAAAGGGCCGGGCGAACGGGGGCCGCGGCCGTGATGGGGTCCAAGAAAATCAAGGCCCTCGCCTTTTTCGGGACCCGCCGCAAGGAACTCTTCGACAAGGCGCGGATAAGCGGTTTGGTCCAAAAAATCGAGACCGCCGCGGAGGACGACCCGTGGCTGCGCGCCTGCGGTTCCATGGGCGGCCGGGAGGCGAGCCTCGGCGCTTCGACTCCGCCGGACGCCGCCCCCCGCGCATGCTCCCGGTGCCTGGCGGCGTGCGGCCCGGCTTTGGCGGACAAAAACGGAGGGCGCCGCGTCCCCACGCACGAGACTGTCTTCTCTTTCGGCAGCCTGTGCGACGTCGAAGACTTCGCGGAAGTCCTCTATCTCAACGACCTGTGCGACCGGCTGGGCATGGACGCCGTCGCCCGGCTTCTGAGCGATATCGCCCACCGGCGCGGGCACGGCGAGATCCTGGCCGGCGGAATCCGGTACGCGGCCGACAAGTGGGAGATGCCGGAAGCCCCGCCCCGCACGGTACGGCCGGGACCCTTCCGGGAACGGCTGGCGGGCGCGGCGGAGATGTTTGCCGAGTGGGAGGACCGGCTGACCATTTTCGACTCGCTCATTCTGTGCCGGTTCTACCGGGACCTCTACCGGTGGGACTCCCTGGGGGAAATCATCCGCTCCACCACCGGCCTCGACCTGGACGTGGAAGCCATGCGCAGGACCGCATCCGAGGTGATCGACAACACGCGCCGATTCAATGTGCGCGAAAAACTGGCGGCGGAAGGCGGTTCGGGCGGCGGGCATTTTTCGGCGCAATCGTTGTCCGAAGCGGGCGAAGCGATTACGGAAGGGGAAATGCTGAAGCTGTTGCAGGACTATTACCGGGCCAGAGGCTGGGACGAAAAGGGAATCCCTCCGGACTTGCCGGTCTCATGACCGGGGCGGGACTTCCGCCCTGGAACGTCACAGCCTTTTTCGGTTCAGTCTTTTTCGGCCTCGTCGTCCATCTGGAGTTCCAGGCACAAAAGGGCCACGGCCACAGTTCCCAGCAGGTAGAGCGAAAAAACCCCGGCGGGAAACAAAAAGGGAAACAACATCTCGAAAATTCCTTTCACGATCAGCGCCAGCACGAAGAGCAGGAGCAAGAATACGCAGTCGAGCTTCGAATGCGGATACCCGGAGAATCATACCATAAAGATATCGGTTCACCAATAATTTTCTATTTCCTCTTTTTCCGTCTTACGGCAAAGATTCTCTCCCCCTGCAGATTTCCAGGTATCCGGAAGGTTGAAGCAAATTGCATGCCAGTTCCGGTTCACGATCCGGCTCATAAAAAAGCGGGGAAAGACTTTTCCCGCCCCTCCGGGATCAGGCTTCGCCGGCGAACACCGCACCCGGTTTTGGATCGCGGGGGCGGCGCGCGTTCATCTTCACGGCCGGAGGGACCCGGAAGGAAATGCAGGGGGACTTTGTGCGCGTTTTGTCGGGCTCGTCTCTTTCCCTGAGCCACCGGACGATCTTGGGGATCAGTTCGCTCTGGCACTTCGAGCTGACGTAGATACCGATGTGGCCGGTATTCATGCAGAAGTTTTCGGTGTCCCGGCCGCCCAGCTTTTCGATCAGGGGCTCGCAGGCTTCGGGGGGCACCAGGTGGTCGTATTTGCCGTAGATGTTGAGCACCGGCATGGTGATCCTGCCGAGATCCACGCGCTGTCCGTCCAGCTCCATCCTGTTTTGGATCAGCAGGTTTTTCTGGTAGCAGTCCTCGACGAACTGCCGGATGGTCTCCCCCGGCACGTCGGGACTGTCGAAGATCCATTTTTCCATGCGGATGAAGTTTTCGATGAATTCCTTCTTGTCGATATTTTCGAAGTAGCTCACGTACTTGTCGATTACCAGCCGGGCGGGGTTGAGGAGCAGGAAGCCCACGTTCAGCAGGTCTCCCGGCACGTTGCCGTAGGCCTCCACGATCCGCCCCAGGTTGAGTTCCCTGGTCCAGACGTGCAGGAGCCCCTGGCTGGTTTCGAAATTGCTGGGCGTGACGGTGGTGATCAGGTTTTTGACCTTCTCGGGGTGCAGGGCCGAATACATGAGCGAGAAGGTCCCGCCCATGCAAACGCCCATCAGGTTGATCCTGGGCACCCGGCACCGCCTGCGGATAAAATCGACCACGTTGTCCAGGTATCCGTTCACGTGGTCCGAAATGGTGAGGTAGCGGTCCTTGCGGGTGGGATAGCCCCAGTCGATCATGTACAGGTCGATGCCTTCCTGCAGCAGGTTTTGAACGACGCTTCTCCCCGGCTGGAGGTCGAGCATGGTTTCGCGGTTTATCAGCGCGTAGACTATCAGGAGGGGGGTGCGGAGCGTTTTGCGGGGCGCGGCCGGTTTGTAATGCTTGAGCTTGACGCGATCTTCCCGGTAGACCACCTCGTGGGGCGTGGTCGCGATGTCCGTATCGAGCGGACCGAGCAGTACTTCCTTGGACTTCAGAATGCGTTCACGCGACTTTTCGAGGGCCTCGACCAGGCTCTTGAGCATACCGCCGGATGTCGTGCCGTTGGGGTTCATTGCAGGGAATGCTCCTGATTTTCCAGTTTTTTCGCCAATTCTTTTACCATTTTCTTAAGGGTGTACAGTTCCTTGTAAACGTCGTCCATGTCCCGGTTGGTGGGGATCGGCAGGAACTGAAGAAAATCCATGATGATTTCGTCCTTGGATATCCTGAAGTCGGAGGCTTCGTCCACCAGGCGGCAAAGCGTCCAGTTCCATTCGGGCGACTGGAAAAGCTGCATGTAGTGGCCTTCCAGGATCTTGATCCAGTAGGAGTAATATTCCTTGAGGTCCCCGGCCAGCTTTTCCTTTTTGTCCTTTTCCAGCCGGGAGCGCACTTCCCGGAGCGATTTTTCCAGGGGCAGGCAGAGCAGGTTCTGGAATTCGCCCACCGCTCCCTGGTAGGAGGCGAACTGGTCGATGAGCCGGTTCACCTTTTCCTGGTAAAACCGCGTGAGCCCCACCTGCGGGACCCTCAGAAGCGGCTGGATTTCCTTCCGGTGGAAATCAATCCAGGCCTGGAACATGTCGTGCCCGGCCCGGCTGAGGTCCGCGTCGCCGGCCGGCCCCCGGCCGCCCGCTCCGAAAGAGGCCACCAGTTCCTGGAACCGGAGGCAGCCGTCGAAAAACGACCGTCCCACGGCGGCGGAAACTTCGGTGAAGGCGGCGTAGCTTCCCATCTCCTGCATGGCTTCGTGGTTCATGAATTTCGACCACAGGGAGATCCAGCCGCCCGGAAACTCTTCCTCCGCCTGCTTTCCGGCGGGTGGAGTGAACATCGCCTGCCAGCTCGAAGCCGCGGATTGCCAGAAGTTCAACATCGACTTGCTCCACTCGACCCACATGGAATTGAGGTCTGCACCCTGCCTGCAATTCTCATCCATCGGCTGCCTCGACACGTGTTTTTGCGAAAGGTTTAACCGGCGATGAAAGGACCGCGACTCACTGCACCACTCGAATGATGATCCGCTGGGGTTGGGGCAACGATCCGGGCGTAATGGCGCTACGGTTCGAGAAGCGGGGAATACCGCCAAAAAGACCAGGGAAAACCCTTCCCCGCGCCTGATCGGCAAACGGCCCGAGGCCACGCGGCCGAACGTGCCTTCCTCGTTAACGTGTAATACCTTTCCGCAAGAAACACTAATGGTGGAAGGCAGTATTTTTACCCCGCCTCGGCTGTATTTTTGCGGTACAGGACGGGTGGCGGGTGGCAGATATCGGATGGCAGGTGGAGGTGGCGGGTGCGGGTGCGGGTGGCGGGTACTAATGTTGTTGACTTTAGCTCCTCCCCCTTTGATGGGGGAGGCAGGGTAGGGGTGAAAAGCCGAGCGATATCAACCCCCTCCCCCTGCCCCTCCCGCCAAGGGAGGGGAGTTCATGAAGCG
>LUZZ01000329.1 GCA_001603845.1 Syntrophobacterales bacterium Delta_01
ACGGCGATTTTCGCTGGGCCGTTCAGCACGGCCCGGATAGCAGGGGTAGTCTAACAAAAAAGCAAGTAATTAAGTAATAGTGATTATTTTGAGAGGCCAAAATGCCAATGAGGAAAAATGATCGATCTGCGCAAAGAGGATGCCGGCAGCCGGTCCGCCATGGAAGACGGGGACCGGCATGGAGCGTCTCCACAGCATGCCCGGGTATCTTCCCATCTAAAAAGCCGCTCGCCATGCCGGGGAAGGCACCTTGCCGAAACGGCCGGCTTGCTTGCCGGTTGTTTTGTGGTGTTCGGCCTCCGGTGCCGCTGAGGGTGGGAATATTTATCCTATGCTAATCAATATTATCCGGTAAGACTTCACTGCGCCCGGCGGAGGTGGTTCGAAGAGAATTCCGGTGCCGCCGGGAAATCGCGAATGGATGATCCTGTTTCCGCAAGGGACGCAACGCCCGGGAGTCTTGTCCCGGATACTTCGTAGCGCGGGGCCGATCACATGAAATGGGCTGTTGACACTTTCCCCTGGAACACCGCCCTTTCGAGCGACTTTTCTTGAAATTTGAAGCACTCTGTGTTTGAGTTGTAAGGGGGACTATCAATTTGGCTAGCGTAAGATTATTTCGAGAACTAGCCATAGTGACGACCCTAAAAAGTGATGACTTGAAATAGTATGATGCCGAGATAAGGTTTCTCTACCAGTACAGTCGAGAAACCCTGCGTGTGCCTTTTCTTCCGGAGTATTCCGGGAGCGGGCACTCGGGCGGGCTCCAATATCTGCACTTTCGGGGGCTTACTCTTCATGTTCTCGGTGGATGCGCCGCAAATTTCTTGGCGTCATGCTTTGAACACTAAACTAACATTGAGGTATTCGTTATGGATTATGTAGTAAGATTTGCCGATTTCATCGATGAAGCCTTCCAGACTCCCTGGGCCACCCCGAACCGTCCTGATGCGCCTCTAATAAAAATTTTACGCAGGCTTATGACCCAGGAAGATGCCCAAGTCGCGCTGGAACTGACTCCTGTACCCATGACGGTGGAACAAATCGCTGCGAAATCGGGAAAAAAGCCGGAAGATCTTGTCCCGATATTGGACAAACTGGTGAGCAACGGCGTTATCTTCGATGTCATCAAGGATGATCTGCACACCTACAACCTGGTCCCGATTGCCCCCGGTATTCTTGAATTTCAAATGAACGTGAGAACCATGGACAGGGAAATGGTCGATCTGCTCGAAGAGTATTATTGCGAGCTGGCCGAGAATGAATATCCCAACCTGCCCGTGGGCACCATGCGTATCATCCCGGTGGCGGAAGCGATCCAGGCGGACGATAAACGTTGTTCTTACGAAGAAATCATGACGTTCATAAACGCGGTTGACGACTATGCCATAGCGCCGTGTCTGTGCCGGTCGATGAAGAGGGCGCAGGGAGAAGGCTGCGGGCACATGCTGGAAACGTGCATGCTGCTCGGCCCCTATGCGGATTACTATGTCAGGACCGGAAGAGGCCGGCGCGTCAGCAAAGAGGAATTGATCGAGATCCTCAAGAAAACCGAAGCCGACGGTCTGGTGCACCATGTCTTCTCTTTCGGCAAGAGTTTTTCCGAATATATCTGTAATTGTTGCGGTTGCTGCTGTCTGACCACCCGCGGCGTCACACAGCAAAATCTGGGCAATGGCGGCGGCACCACCAGGACGAATTACTGCGCGGTGGTCGATAAGGACAAGTGCGTGGCCTGCGGGACATGCGTTGAGAAATGTATATGGCGGGCCGTTAAACTCGGAGACGCCCTCTGCAAAGCTTCCGAAACGGTGCCGCTTCCCCCGTCACCCTCCGCCGAGGACCCCGCGTCCGTTTGGGCCGCGTACGACACGGAGTGGTCGAGAGAAAAGTGGGATCCGGATTACCGGATAAGGGAGATGGTCGGCGAAAGCGGAACGAGCCCGTGCAAGAGCACATGCCCCTCCCACATCTCGGTGCAGGGGTACATCAAGCTGGCTTCGCAGGGCAAATACACCGACGCCCTGATGCTCATCAAGAAGGACAACCCGTTTCCCGCCGTCTGCGGCCGGATTTGTCCGCATCCCTGCGAAAGTCAGTGTACGCGCGCGAATATAGACGAACCCGTTGCAATCGATCCGATCAAGCGCTTCATCGCCGATCAGGAACTCAATGCCGGTGTGCGCTATATTCCCCCGATTAAGGAAAATCCCGTGTCCGGTGGACAGAAAGTGGCCGTGATCGGAGCCGGTCCTTCAGGACTGTCTTGTGCCTATTACCTCGCTGTCGAAGGGTACCAAGTCACGGTATTCGAGAAAGAGAAGATGCTGGGCGGGATGCTCACCATGGGGATTCCTTCGTTCCGGCTGGGTCGGGATACGATCAATGCCGAAATCGACGTTCTCCGCCAGTTGGGCGTGAAGTTCAGAACCGGGGTCGACGTCGGAAAGTTCCTCACCATCGAACAGTTGCGCAATGAGGGATACAAGGCTTTCTTTTTCGCGATCGGAGCGCAGAACAGCAGAAAGCTCGGTCTCGAGGGAGAGGACCTGCCCGGAGTCATCGCGGGCATCGAGTTCATGCGCGATATCAATCTCGGGAAAGGGGTAACCCTGAGCGGACCGGTTGCAGTGATCGGCGGCGGCAATGTGGCCATAGATGTGGCCAGGACCGCAGTACGGGCCGGCGCCGCATCCGTGGACCTCTACAGCCTGGAGTCCCGCGAAGAAATGCCCGCCTGGGAAGATGAACTGGCGGAGGCGATCGAGGAAGGCGTCAGGCTGAATCCGTCCTGGGGCCCCAAGGCGATCCTCCGGAACAATGGGAATGTAACCGGTCTCGAGCTGAAGAAGTGCACTTCCGTTTTCGATGAGAATCGCAGATTCAGACCGACCTTCGACGAAAATACGACCAAGACCGTGGAAGCCGCCACGATCCTCGTTGCAATCGGCCAGGCAATCGACTGGGGCGGCCTTCTCGCCAATACCACCTGCCAGTTGACCCCGACCGATACGATCAAGGTCGCGGAAAGCCTGCAGACCGATGAGCCCGACATCTTCGCCGGGGGCGATGCCGTTACGGGACCGAAGATCGCCATCGATGCCATTGCCGCAGGGAAGCATGCCGCCCTCTCCATCCATCGATACCTGCGCGGCGACAACCTGATGCTGGGCCGCGAAGGTGAATTCAGGTTCAAGGCAATCAACAAGGACGACCTGGATTTTTCGGGCTACGACCGCATCCCGCGCCAGCGCGCCGCTCAGGTTAACCCCGCTGAGAGGGCGAAGAGCTTTGCGGAAATGAGCGTGGGCTTCACCGAAGAGCAGATGCGCAAGGAAACCGAACGATGCCTCGGATGCGGAATGGCGGTGGTCGATCCGAAAAAATGCATGGGATGCGGCGTTTGCACGGTCCATTGCAAGTTCGGTGCGATCTCGCTGGTGAGAGTCAGAGATGACGCCGCGCCGGAAACGGCCCTCCAGTACATACAGGATTCAATGGATTACAGGCTCGCGAGGGCCGCGCGCATAGAGGCCAAAAAGGACCAGGTAGCAGAGTAAACTTCACACCACGACCGGTGCCTCTGAGGGGGCATGGCTCGAACACTCGCCCAGGGCGCAGGTTCTTGTCATGCCCCTTTTTTCGTGGGGCAGGCCAACCACTCGGGCGACAGGCTCAAATATGGTTTGGGGCTGAGAAAACGACAGGGCGGAGGAAAGAAACGCGTAACGAAAATGCCGCCGCTCCTGGCCGTCTCCAGAAGTCGTGGGGGACGCCATTCCAGCGGCCATTTGCGGTTGAAACTTCTCGATACGGAACGATTATCAAAGTTGAGACCATGTCATGAATAATACGAACCTCACTTGAGACATGGTCAATTTTAGGCACCGCATGATAATGCTCTCCACCAAAAAAGGGTGCACGGAAATGAGAAATCCCTAGTCTCAATCATTACTGTCCGGTTAAATTTGCGTGTGCTCCTCCAAGTTATTGATTTATAATAGCATTGTGTGCGATTTGATTTTCTCGATTTGAAATTTTTGGGTGATTTGGTCTCTGCGCGGCATTAATAAATTCCGGTACTTGCTAAAGCAGGAAAGAGTATTCTGAAATTTACCGGACAATAGTGAGTCTCAATGAACCAAAGGCCCTATGATTTAATCAATTGAGCCTGGAACAATCGCAAATTCAAGGAAAGCCCGTTTGTGCGGGTAATCGAGGAAGGGCCGTTTGGCTGGATAACAATACACGTTTAGGCATAAATTCCTGAAAGACCTTGCCAAGCGTGCCAGTACCAAATAGCATACTGTTAGGTCATTCGGATTTCGCTCCCTTCGTCGATATGTGGAACATGCCTGTCGGATAAAGAGAAGGCCGCGACTCAAAACGATTCAGGAAATCCTGGGGTATTCGAGTGACGCCACAACGGAGCGCTACCTGTAAAACGCCCATAAAGACCTTGAGACAGTAGTGGAACTGCTTGGGAGAGGTGATGTCGATAGAAATGCTCTAGAAAAGGAGAACCTTGATGGGGGAACTTTGTAAGTTCCTTAGTAAGCCCTTTCGAAAGGTCTATCAGAACAAACATCTTAGAAGAATCTATCAGAATATTGAATGGCCCAGTATCATCGGGCTTTCAAATTTCTGCATGTTAGGGGTTGTGGCTCTTGATCGAGGATATTCTTTGTATCTTTTTCTTGTTCTGGTGATATTGGGTCTAGGCGTTGCCATTCTTGCGGCATACAATGGGTTCCGGCAAAAATCCTTTGCGCTGCTGGATAGGTACGAAGAAAGATTTTTTGAGAGGATGGGAAAAAAAAGGAAGAATGCCGCTCTATTCCTTTTAGGGCAGAACCCACAAGGATGTGCAGATCTGGAGGACATCCTGGACTTCTTTCAGGCTCCCATTGCACAGAAAACAATTGACCAGCACTTGGAGGACAGAGAAGTATATAGTTACTTCTATCACTGGATAAGATTGTACTGGCAAGCGGCAAAAGATTATGTGGATCGTTACCGGGAAGACGAGCCTGAGGCGTGGCAGGACCTGGAAACGTTGTACCATATAGTTACCGATTGCGCCGAAAGAGATGTGGAAGCGGGAATCAAAAAGGGAACACGGAGGGAGCGGAGAGAGGAAGAAATCACACTAACTGAGGAAAAAATACGAAGACAACTCGAACAAGAAGCGGAGTGGACAAATCAATTAGTTCACTCTGAAGGTACCACACAAAGCACCACGGGCCGCCCGAGGCAGCCCGAAAGGTGAATAGTCCCAACGGGGTTCGAACCCGTGTCTTCGGCGTGAGAGGCCGATATCCTAGGCCGCTAGACGATGGGACCCCTATAAAAAATATGGCTGGGGGACTAGGATTCGAACCTAGGTAGGCAGATCCAGAGTCTGCAGTCCTGCCGCTGGACGATCCCCCAGTTGAACGCACAGAATAATCGGATTCGGGGCGTTAGTCAAGAGCCTAAACGAGCATAAAACGTGCTTCGGCGGGGGTAAGAGGCGGGCCGGCAAACCGTCCGGGCTGTCCATTGGATACCCGAGCGGGACAGTAGTGTCTGGCGGCAGACGAATCGGGCCTCTCATTCGCTCCGCTCCATAAATCCCCGCCCCGCGCTACTCCGCTTCCTCCAGCCAGCTTTTCGCCAGGGACTTCATGATCCGGATCCATTCGTCGAACGTCGTCGGCTTGGTGATGAAGGACTCCGCCCCTGCCCGGATGCCGAAGGCGATGTCTTTTTCTTCCGCCGAGGTGGTCAGGATTACGACCGGGATGTGTTTGAGCGTCGGCCTGGACTTGATTTCGAGGAGAACTTCGCGGCCGTCTTTTCGCGGCATGTTGAGGTCGAGCAGGATGAGGGCGGGCAGTTCCCGTTGACTGCCGCGGGAGCGGCGGGCAAGGTAGTCCATCAGTTCGACCCCGTCCCCGACGCAGGAAAAGGCGGCCCGGGAGCCGCTTGCGCCGAATGCTTCGGTCGCCAGCATGCAGTCTTCGTCGTCGTCGTCAGCCATCAGGACCATGAGCCGGTCTCCGTGTGCCACTGCCCTCCATCACCTTTCATGCCTCACCGGGAGCCAGACGATGAAAGTCGAACCCTCGCCCGGTACGCTTTTCGCCCTGATGCTGCCTCCATGCCGTTCGGCGATCTTGCGGCAGATGGCAAGACCCATGCCGGTGCCCTTGTAAGGGCTGTTCCGGCCGTGGAGCCTCTGAAAGGGGGCAAAAATCCTGTCGACATATTCCTCTTCGAACCCGATACCCCTGTCCTGGACCGCTATCCGGAAGCCTTTGTCCCCGTCCGGGTCGCTCCACACGCTGACGAAAGGCTTTTGCCCCGCTTTGTGGAACTTGAGCGCATTGCCGATAAGATTTTGGAAAAGCTGCCGCATTTGGGTCGGGTCGGCTTCCACGCAGGGAAGGGCACCTATTTTAACCTTCGCCGCCGATTTTTCCAGCTTAACTTCCAGATCGGACAGCACTTCGTGCACAATATCATATAAATCGACTTCCATGAAGGGTTCCGGATTCATTGTGACCTTGGAGTATTCAAAAAGTCCGGTCAGAAGCGATTCCATGCGCCGGGTGGCGTCGAGCATCCGCTGGAGATAGTCGTTGCCCGTGAGCCCGAGGGCTTCCCCGCACTTTTGCTGCAGGATAAAGCCGAAGGAGGCCACCTTGCGCAGGGGTTCCTTGAGGTCGTGGGAGGCGATGGAGGCGAAGTCCTGGAGCGCCTGGTTGCTCCGCGCCAGTTCGGCGTTGGCCGTTTTGAGTTCGGCGGTGCGCTCCTGCACCCTGAGTTCCAGTTCGTCGCGGGAGTGCCGAAGCTCCGCGATCAGAGACATCCGCTCCATGGCGGTGGCCACTTGGTCGGTCACCATTTTCATCATGGCGAGGTCCGGGGCGGAGAATGCCGTCCGCGTCCTGGTGCCGAAAGAAAGGGTCCCGATCGCCTCGTTGTGGACCAGGAGAGGATGGCAGGCGTAAGCCTGGATCCCGTAGGACTTGACGAGTTCCGCGCGTACATCGTCGGTATCGAAGATATGCTCGGCGATAATGGGCACGGCGTCTCGGGCCACGCAGCCGCATACGGCCACCCCGTAATCGAGCCATTCCAATTTCCGCACCTCTTCGTCGGGGATCCCGGCGCAGGCGTTGAGGTGGAGTTTCCCGGCCCGGCGATCCACCAGGAAGTTGAAAAACACGTGGCAGTCCAGGTGTTCCATGACCTTGCGACAAAGTTCGTCCACTATCGCCTGCGGGTTGTCGGACGCCAGCAACTGCCCCGCGGTCTCGGAAAGAAGCTTGAACCGTTCCTGGCTGCCCGTGAGTTCCGCCTGCATCCGCGTCCGTTCGGTAACATCGCGGAAAAGCACCGTAAGGTTTTCACGGCCCGGATAGGCGTGGACTTCGATAATCCTGTCCCGGACCACCGACCGCGCCTCCACGTGGGCCGGCTGCCCGCTTAGCACCGCGTTGCGGTACAAAGTCTCGAAAACGCTCCCGCTGAAGTGGGGAAAGGCATCGAAAATGGAACGGCCGATCAGTTCGTCCCGTTCTTTGCAGAAAAAGCCCAGGGCGGCATCATTGACGTGCGTGAACTTCCATTGCCGATCCAGCGCGAAAAAACCGTCGGCGATGCTGTCCACAATGGCGGAGAGATGCCGTTCCGTCTCCCGTAGCGTCGATTCGCGGGTCCGAAGTTTTTCCGCCATCACGTTGAAGGAATCGGCAAGATCCCTGAGTTCGGCGGCGCCGGAACCCAGGACCGGAACGCCCGGTTCTCCGCGCCCGAGCGCCAGGGCGTGGTCACGGAGTCTTCGGATCGAGCGGGAAACGGGCCGGGAGAGCAGGAACGCGGCGGCAATTCCCGCCAGGGTGATGAGTATGAATACGAGGGCCTGGAGCAGCAGCGCGGACCTGATGGGCCCGATCGCCTCTTCCTCGCTGCGCCCCGCTCCGGCGGCCCATCCCACCATGCGCACGGGAACGTTCGCCATGATGCCCGTCCTGCCGACCGGAGGCATCGTGCCCACCCAGGCCACTTCCTCTCCGGCCAGGGCCTTGCCGATCCGGGGCATCCGGGCCAGCCAGTTTCTTTCCTGCCAGGTCTGTTTCATGTGAGGATACTGGTAGACCAGTACTCCCCTGCTGTCCAGCAGGCTGACGCCTCCCTCCTTGCCGCGCTCTATCGCCAGGATGGAGTCCAGTTCGTTGACGGGGACCGTCGCCACCACCACCCCCAGCAGCCCCCCGCGTTCGTTGCGGATGGCCCGGCTGATGGTGAAGATGGGGGTTTTGGAGTCCGTCGAGAGCAGCAGGTCGCTGACGTTCCAGTTCTTCCCCTCCTGGATCTGCCGGAAATATTTCCCGGTGATTACCGAATCGCCGACCGTTCCGGGATGAGTGGAGGCCAGGACCTTTCCCTGCGGGTCCGTCCAGGCAAGGTCCCAGAGAATGGGACATTCGCCCCTGTTGATCCGGAGGAAATGGGTCTGCTCCTCCTCGGAAAGCTTGGAATGGGCCAGGGCGGAGCCTACCGCCAGTTCCTGGTGAAGCACGTCTCTCAGGAACCCCTCGAAGGTTTTCGCGACGACGCGGGCGATTTCGAGGTTGGTCTGCAGTTCGACGTCGCGGCGGGTTCGGAACGTGTCATAGGAAGTGTAGGTCTGGATGATGAACGTGGGGAGCAGCAGCACCAGAATAAGAAGGATGAGACGACCCTGGATTCGCTGCCAGAATTTCCCGTGTAGGGGTGCGTTGTCCTGCATTGCATGTTTCCCGGTAAACGAAGATATCGTCTTACGACCGGCCTGCGCCGCGCGGGGCATTATCGCAGAACCGGAGCTGCTTCAAAAGGGTAATACCCGAGTCCGGCGCCGCATTTTGCGGCCGGCGGAGTCCGGGGGACAATGCTGTTGACTTTGGGGGCGACGCTCCATGAACTCCCCTCCCTTGGCGGGAGGGGCAGGGGGAGGGGTTGATATCGCTCGGTTTTTCACCCCCCCCCAGCCTCCCCC
>LUZZ01000330.1 GCA_001603845.1 Syntrophobacterales bacterium Delta_01
GGAACCGGTGTAGGCTATCATTTCAAACGGCGTATATTCAGACATTTTCAATCCTCCGTAAGAAGCTGCGTTTCGACCGCAAAGGGGCATCAGGACAGGATCATGGGCTGGCCGCCGTCCATGTCCCGGATCTTTTTGAGCGCCTTGTAGGGGAGCCGCGAAAGGAAGTCGTCGTGCGTCTCGCACCCGAAGATGTAATTGTCGTAGTACTTCTTGAGGGCGTCCTTGTTGCCGGTCTTGCGGAACTCTTCGGAAACGCTCCGGAATAGTAAAATGTGCTCCATGTCGAACCAGTAGCTGCCGTAGCAGGCGCCGGGATAGCTGGCGAAACGCTGCTCGATCACCGCGTCCACCGCCGTGTAGGGGATCTCGGTGAGGTTGGGATAGGTGCGGATGTTCTCGTTGGGAATGAGCTGCTCGGTGGTGACGATGGTGTGGGAGGCGGCCATCGCGATTTCCGGGCAGGTGCAGTGAGCGCCGAAGATGCGGCAGTTGCCGTGCATGTCGGCCGCCGTCACGTTCAAAAGCCCCACGTCGGGATAGCAGGCCGGGACCAGGAAGGTGTTCTTGCCCGAAAAGGGGCTCTGGATCATCTTGCCGCGGTTTACCAGCTCCATGTCCGCTCCGCCGTGGTCGCGCACGGGCAGGAACTCCAGCCCCATCGCGGCCGCCTTGAACCGGGCCGACATCCCGTAGTTGGTGTAGTCGTCGAGTTCTATCATGCCGTTCGAGCACAGGTGCCGGAACAGCGGGGCGATGCCGATGACTTCGTAGCCCCACCAGGCAAGCTCCACCCGCTTGATCGACAGGTGGTCGGGATCCAGGAGCATCGCCCCGGCAAGCAGTTCGGGGCAGATCGAATTGGACTGGAAGGACAGGGTTAAATCCTTGGCTCCTTTTCTGATAATCTCGTGCACCAGGGCGACCGGAGGCCGCGTATTGACGAACCCGCCTATGGCGAGATTGATTCCGTCCTTGACGTACTTGCCAACGGCGTCCTTGATGGTGGTTCTTTTGTCTATCAGGCCCTTGGACTTTTTCACCATGGTCTTTCTGGCTTCTTCCGGAGACGGACCCCACCAGGAAAACCCACCGTTGCAATCTCTGATTTGATCATTGCCCAGAGACGTTACCCTACTGATCGGCGATTGGATCTTTTCTTTCATCTTTTACCTCCGCAGCAGTTTGAACGTTCTCCCAAACCTGGGTAGCCGAATGGGAAACGGGATGTGAGTGGTGCGCTATGAGATTAGTTTCACAAATGAATCGATTACGCCAAGTTGCCCCCGGCGTCAAGTTACAACAGACAAATACAGCATAAATTCCTGTATGTGAAGGACATTCAGCATGGAAACAAGGCCCCGGAAACGGGACGAAAGGGGCGGGAATCCGCATCTTAACCGGTTGAATATACGGATAAAGAAGCGGAGGTTGCGGAATGGTTCGCACCGGAGAAACTATAAAAGAAACTTTTCACTTTCCTGCCCGCGGACAAGCCTTCAGCTTATTTCAGCGGGAGGAGATCGACCCCGAAAGGCGGATCGTGCGGTATTTCAAAGAGCGGGAGCGAGCTCCCCCGGGATTCGGCCGCACGCACAAACGCGTGCGTTCCGAGCGCTCGGCGCTTCGCCGGTGCCGCCGTAGCCCCGAAACGTAACACGGCATTGTCATCCCGGACCTGTTCCAGCTCTTTCCTTTTTGCCCGGAATCAAAGCATAAATTAAAAAACAGGATAATTTTTCTACCCATTTTATCCGCATAAAAATCACCCTTTACAAGATAGCGGCCCTTACCCATTTTATATTCCACCTGATCGCGGCTCTCACACTGCATTGGGGAAGCTTCCGAAAGGAGATCGTGGGCAGGAAGTTTTGCGGTTGCCCGAAAATGGTTTTTGCCGGAATTCGTGGTCATACGCCCGAAGTCCCGGAAGGAGACCACCGGTTGGACTTCAAATCGAAAACGAAAAGTTGCGCCGATAATTTTTAAAAATCAGTAGCTTATAGCTTTCGGTTTAAATTTTACCGGACAGTGGTAAAACCGATTATAAAATTGCCGAAAGAAAGTTGGTCAAATATCTTTTGGAATATTCCAGCAATGAGCACAGGTGAAACTGCAGGCGGCCAGACTTCCAATACATTAATGCCGGCCGCGCAAAATACCGACTTACAGTTGCGGAGTGGTTTTTTTGCAATCCCGGCTCTCCCGGGACCAACAAGAACTTGCAGTCTTGCCTGATTTTTACGTTACCGCGCATCTGCTTGCGGATGCGGCAGTTACGAGGTGGTCATGATAGTACCGGTCATACTATGCGGTGGTGTGGGCTCGCGGCTGTGGCCCCTGTCCAGGGAATATTATCCGAAGCAGTTGATGTCCATCAACGGCGATGCTTTTTCTCTTTTTCAAAAAACCATCCTTCGCCTGGGGTCCGTTTCCGGGGCGGCGCCTCCCATCATCGTGTGCAACGACAGCCACCGCTTCATGATCGCCGCCCAGATGCAGGCGGTCGAAGCCGAGCATCGCTCGATCATCCTGGAACCCGTGGGGCGCAACACCTGTCCGGCCATCGCCGTCGCCGCCCTGGACGCCGTGAAAAACGGCTCCGATCCCGTGTTGCTGGTGGTACCGGCAGATCACCTGATCCGCAATGCAGAGCCCTTCGCCGCGGCGGTTCAAACCGGAAACGACTATGCTCTCCGGGAAAAGATCATTACTTTCGGCATCGTTCCCGACCGGCCCGAAACCGGCTACGGGTATATCCGAAAGGGCGAATGCGCGGGCGAAGCGGGGACAAACGGGGCCTTCCGGGTCTGGGAGTTTACCGAAAAGCCCGAACTGGACAAGGCTTCCGCCTATCTGGAATCGAAGGAGTACCTGTGGAACAGCGGGATGTTCATGTTCCAGGCTTCGGTCTTTCTGGACGAACTGAACCGGTTTGCGCCCGGCATTCTGGACGCCTGCCGGCAGGCCTACGACGGAGCGCGGCGCGACCTCGATTTTATACGCCTCGACGAGAAGACCTTTTCGGCCTGCCCCAACGATTCCATCGAC
Source organism: Syntrophobacterales bacterium Delta_01 (assembly GCA_001603845.1). Classification (GTDB taxonomy): domain Bacteria; phylum Desulfobacterota; class Syntrophobacteria; order Syntrophobacterales; family Syntrophobacteraceae; genus SbD1. The sequence goes on from LUZZ01000330.1 coordinate 3,052, forward strand.
TACGCCATCCTGGAAAAGACCTCCAAGGCGGTGGTGATTCCGCTGGACATCGGGTGGAGCGACCTGGGAAGCTGGACCTCGCTTCGCGACGTGTGCAGCAAGGACGAGCACGGAAACGGCACCTGCGGGGACGTGATGCTCGAAGACGTGAACAACTGCTACATCCATTCGGAGAACCGGCTGGTGGCCGCGCTCGGCATCCGGGACCAGATCGTCATCGAGACCAAGGACGCCGTGCTGGTGGCCTCGACGGACCGAGCCCAGGACGTGAAGCTGCTGGTAAGCCGCCTCAAGAACCAGATGCGCGAAGAAGCCCTCACTCACCTGCGCACCTACCGGCCCTGGGGCTCTTATGAGAACATCGACCTCGGAGACCGGTTCCGGGTAAAGCGGATCACCGTAAACCCGGGGGCCGCCCTGTCGCTCCAAATGCACTACCACCGGGCCGAACACTGGGTCGTGGTAAAAGGGACCGCCCGGATCACCCGGGGCGAGGAAGTGTTCCTGCTAAACGAGGACCAGAGCACCTACATTTCCTGGGGAACCAAGCACCGGCTGGAAAACCCCGGCAAAATCCCGCTCGAACTGATCGAAGTCCAAACCGGAAGCTACCTGGGAGAAGACGACATCTGCAGGCTCGAAGACATCTACGGGCGGCTGGAGGGTTGAGACAACACCCCATTTTTTAAAAGAGCGGGAAAGAGCTTCTCTTTGCCCCGCAAAAACCAAAACGGCCGGATACCGTTGTTTGCAACGGATATCCGGCCGCTTTTTATCCAAAATCGATTACGGGAAAATTGTGTCGATGCCAACCGGTCCGGGGGACCGTGGAACGTCCTACTCGCTTCGAGGCGGCTGCCAGCCGACGCCGACGATTCCGCCAAGACCGGTGATCTGCAGGCCGTAAATGAATGCCTTCACCTTGTTGGTTTCCACGAAAATGATGTCCCTGTCTTTGACTTCGATCTTTTCGGCGCCGGTTTGCAGCTCCTTGAAACTCAATTTCACGATTTCCGGTTCCCCGCCGCCTTTGGACCTCACGAGCTTGATATCGTTTTCGTCCGCGTATTCCGCAAAGCCGCCCGCCGCGATGATCACTTCCGGAATGGTCATTTTCCTTCTGAGCGGGAAGGAGCCGCGCTTGCGCACCGCGCCGTCGACATAGACCGAACCGGCTTCGGGCACGTAGATGACGTCGCCCGGCCTGATTTCCATGTTGAGCTGCGAGCCTCCGCCGTGAGCCAGTTCATCGAGGTCCACGAGAAAAGTCGTGGGATGTTCCGGGTCGTCACCCTGCCGGCGGACCTGTATCATCTTTCCGGCCTGGTCGGAAAGCCCCTCGCCCTTGGCCAGGGCCTCGAACAGGGTCTGCCGGGTCAGGTAGGGATGGATTCCCGGTTTTTTCACCGCTCCCAGGATGGTAATTTTCCCGGATACCTGCTCCTTGACGAAAACGTTCACGTGGGGATTATTAAGATACTTTTTGGCATACATGCTCTCGATCTTCTGCTCGGCCTCGCGGGTGGTTATCCCCTTGACGTCCACCGAGCCGACCAGGGGCAAAGTGACGGCCCCGCGCGCGCTGATCCTGGCTTCGGTCTTGAGTTCCGGCGCCTCGAAGATACTGACCACCAGCAAATCCCCCTGGCCCAGCACGTAGTCCTGGGGACCGGGCGCGGCCCTCACGGACGAGAACAGTCTTTCATTGATCGCCTTGATGTCCTGTCTGGACCCGCTGTCCATGGCGATGACGTCTTCCAGCTTGGCGTTGACATTCGGGCCGCTACGCATACACCCGGGCAGGACCGATTGAAGCGCAAACAGGACAGCCAGCATAAAATACATGGTTTTTCTGGAGTACATAACGCTCCTCCGTCTCAACTGGTTCCGTAGATCGATGAAATACTCCGCTCCTTTTTTCTTTGACGGCTCCGAGTATCCGGCGGAATTTACTTTTACTGTCTAGCGTTTTTCAACGCATCAAGTCAAGATCAACGGTCTTTCCGGAGTATCCTCGTGTAGTTTTCAGCTCTTTTTTATCGGTTATTTCGCGGCGTTCCTGGTCCATTCAAGCTTTTCGTTTATGAGCCCTCTTTCCCGAAGGCCCCTTAGAACGTTCAACCTCATGAAATTCGAACTGCGAAATTCGCCGTCATTGAATTCCATGGCTTTCAAGCCGTCCACCAGTCCCTTGATGGTGCCGGTCAGGTCGTAGACCGGCTGGTGCTCGGGCGCGAGGGCCTTGAAAAGGTCGAAATTCACCCGGTACGATCTCTTGTCCGGCTGCGCGTTCTTGTTTATGGAAACATCAACGCCCGGAATTACCTCGGCCACGGCTTCCGCCAGTTCCTTCACCTGGTAGTTCCATTCGTTGCTGCCGATATTCACGGCCACGAATTCCCCGCCGTTGGCGGCGCTTCTGCCGACGGCCCATTCGATGGCGCGGGCCATATCCAGCACGTTGATCAGGGGGCGCCAGGGAGTGCCGTCGCTGAGAATGGTGATCTGCCCGGTGGCCACCGCCCCCGCCACGAAGTCATTCAGGACAAGGTCCAGCCGCAACCGGTCGCTCATGCCGCATGCCGTGGAAAACCTCAGGCTGGTGACGGTGAAATCTTTTCCCGCCAGCGGTTTAATGCCCTGTTCCGTGAGCACCTTGGACTTCGCATAGGCGGTAAGGGGATTGAGCGGAGATTCTTCGGTCCTGGCACTGTCATCGGCGGCGCCGTACATGCTGCAGCTCGAAGCGAACACGAAGCTTCGGGCCCCCGCCGCCCTGGCCTTCGCCGCCAAATCGACGCTGGCCCTGTGATTAACGTCCAGGGTGACTTCTTCGAAGGTGTTTCCCATCGGGTCATTGGAGATACCCGCCAGGTGCACCACCGCATCCACGCCCTTCAGCACGTCTTGGGGCAGGTTGCGCACGTCGGCGAAGTATTGCACGTCGGCCTGGCACTCCGGAAGAAGCTCCGCATTGGTAAGGCAATTGGCGAAATAGCCCATATCGACCCCCACCAGGGTCGCTTCCGGGAAGCGGGACCTGAGGTGCTTCATGAGACCCGGCCCGACATAGCCCATGTTACCGGTAATCAGAATTCGCATTGGCAAGTCCTTCCATCGTTTTAAACTGGATTGGCGGCGGCGCGGTCGTTCGGGCTGTTTTTCACACCCTTCCGCAAGCCGCAAAATGTTCCCAGCCTTTCCTGCCCATGGAAATCAGGCGGCTGGTTCTGTCCATCAGCAAGTATTTCATCTGGAACCAGGTGTGCCGGGAAGCGATGCGGCGGGAGTCGCCGTCTCTCTTCCAAAGCGCCAGCACAAGGGCCTTTACCGGATTGCCCCAGATAGTGCTGAAGGGTCTGGGCCCCTGCAGAAAACCCGGTTCGAACGCGGCCCTCACGGCGACTTCGGCGAAATTGACGCCGCCATTCATGGACGCCAGGACGGAACCCCAGAACCGGGGGTTCGTTTCCAGGGCAAATATTTGTCCATTGCGCGCGTCCATGCGCAAGTCCACGTGAAACGGCCCGGAAAACCGGCTCGCTTCAGCTATCCTGGAGCCGATGGCCACCACCTCCGGGTTGTCCTCGAACTGAAGCCAGACGTAAGGTTTCCCGTCGCCATGCGGCACCTGGATCCAGCGCTGCGTCGTCCAGGCACACAAACGGCCGTCGAGCGCAAAGCCGTTGAAGTCAATATCGGCTCCGGGGATGAACTCCTGTAGCAATATCGGGAACTCGTCACATTTCTTCTTGGGCTCACAGCTCAAGTGCGAGCTCAAAGACCGGAAATCGTCGAACCGGTATATGCCCTCGCTCGCGCTGAATTCCAGGGGCTTCGTGAGCAGCGGGAAGGACAGGGGCATATCGGCCTCACGCAGATCGCTCCGGTCTCTCAGCAGCAGGCAGCCGGGATGAGGAATACCGTTGTCCCGGCAGAAAAGGGAAAAACTGTGCTTGTCGTGCAGAAGACGGATCGTCGAACGGGGAGGCAGCGGCATTACACGGATGAAATCGGAAATTTCGGTGTGATATTGACTCAGGTACTCGAGAGTCTCGAAACAGCCCGGCATGATGATGTCGATGGCTTCGTCGCGGACAACCTTTCTCAAGACATCGACCAAAGCGGGGTCGAAGCCCTGAACGGCGCCCCCCGGAAACGGATAGTATTTTTTGCACAGGGGCAAGTATTTCAGGTCCGAGGTGCTGGAAGCGTCGCCGACCACGACAGGGGTACAATCAGCCCAATACAGCCCCCACATCAGGTTGGTTGCGGTATAGGCATGGGTGGAAAAGAGCAAAACTCTTAACCTTGTCTTCCTGGTGCTCAAAGGAAATCCTTTCGATCAGGCCCGTCAGCCTGAAAACCGGGGGAATCTGCCGGCTAAAAATTGAACCAGCCTATCGAGTACACCGAAAAAAGTAGAAAAAGGCACGAACCTTCACCCCAATAATTCCCGATAAGGCCCGGTCCCGCATTCCCCCGCCCGACGGTTCGGTGGTTGGGAAGCGCGGGAATTACCTGTTGCCTCACTCTCTTTCACTTACCGGTAAAAACATTTTTCCATCCGCACCTGCCCCCGCAATGTTGTTGACTTTAGCTCCTCCCCCTTTGATGGGGGGAGGCCAATGCCGTTGACTTTAGGCTCCTCCCCCTTTGATGGGGGAGGCTGGGTG
>LUZZ01000030.1 GCA_001603845.1 Syntrophobacterales bacterium Delta_01
GCCGGGCCGCCGTTTTTGAACAGAATAATGGTCGGCACGCTCTGGACCTGGTATTGCGATGCGGTGGCGGGGTTTTGTTCCAGTTCGACCTTTACGAATTTGACCGAGCCGGAAAATTCACGGGCCAGTTCGTCGAATACGGGCAGGAGCCTCTGGCAGTGGCCGCACCATCGGGCCCAGAACATGACCGCCGCCGGACCGCGAAAATCGAGCACTTCACTGCGGAAGCTGTAGTCCGAGGCCTGGACCGCTTGTTCGGGAAACGCGGCCGATTGGGGCAGGGGGGTCCGGCACTTGCCGCAGACGGCTTTTTGCCCGGCACGGGAACGGGGAATGCGATTTTTAGCGCCACAATGGGGGCATCGTACGATCAAATTGTCCTCAGCCATTGATCTAAAGACCTCGTTTATTTTAAAATAAAGTTTTGGATGCGGCAATTTTGCCATCGGATAATCATGACTGCAGGGCCGCGCAAGCAATAACGGCCTTTTCCACCTTCTAACGGTGTTTCTCCGCCCGCCTCCTCCACGAGCTGTTCCGGTTGCAGCCGTTTTCTTTTTGAAGCTCGACTGAAAAATGAAACGAGGTATTTTATGGCGCGAATTGATGATTACAAAGAATCCTTCCGGCTGGCATCCATCGAGCTGCGCAAGAGGGACCCGGCCGCCATGGCGGAAACGGCCGGCGTCGAGGTGTCCGGCTCCGATTCATCTTCGAGCCTCCGGGTGCCTTTCCTGGGGGGCGGCTACGTGGTGGAAATTGGCCCCGAAACCGATGTCCGCAGGGAGGACGGAGTGGAGGTGCCGCTTCCCGACAAGATACTGATCGCCCACTACCTGTTGGGGGCGGCCGGGGGGCGAACGGGCGGGGAACTGATTACCTTTCGCCAGATCCCGGACGGTAAGTTCTACTTCGATGCGTTCCAGAGGCGTGCGCGGGACCCGTTTGTTTCATTTTTCGGGACCAACGGGCCTCTTTTCCGGAAGTGTGCCGAACTGATGGGGGCAAAGCCGGTGGAGGGCGGCGATGTGGCGATGCAGTTCGACGTGTTCCCGCATATTTTTCTGCGGCTCATTCTGTGGGAGGGAGATGACGAGTTCCCGCCGGAAGCCACCATTCTTTTCGACGAAAGCATTCAACGACAACTGCCGGTCGAAGACGTCGCTTTCATGAGCGGAACGGTCGTCTATCGGCTCATCGGCCTTGCCAGGAAAATGCAGGCCGGGGTGTGACCGAATATTGCGATGTGAATGTGAAAAGGGAGATCCTGTATTGAAGATAGCGATCAGCGGAAAAGGCGGTGTTGGGAAAACAACCCTGTCGGCTTTCCTGGTGCGGTGGTTCGCCGACCAGGGAAAGAGCGTTCTGGCAATCGATGCCGACCCCGATGCCAACCTGGGGCATGCACTGGGAATCAAGGAAGCTTCCGGGATAACTCCCATCTCCCAGATGCGCGAACTGGTAGCCGAGAGGACCGAGTCGGTGCCCGGGACCTACGGCGGGTTTTTCAAACTGAACCCCAGGGTGGACGACCTGCCGGAAAAGCTCTCCGTCCGCCAGGGGGACAACATCCGGCTCATGGTGATGGGGGGCGTCAAAAAGGGCGGGACGGGCTGCGTGTGCCCGGAAAGCGTCTTGTTGAAAAACCTGGTGCAGCACCTTATCCTCAGACGTGATGAAGTGGTGATTCTGGACATGGAAGCGGGCATCGAACACCTGGGGCGCGGCACCTCGAAATACGTGGACTGGCTGGTGACGGTGGTGGAACCCGGCCGGCGCAGTGTGGAGACCGCCGCCCGAATCAAAGAACTTGCCAAGGACATCGGGCTCACGCGCATCGGGCTGGTGGGCAACAAGGTGCGAAACGACCAGGACCGTGCTTTCCTCAGAAAAGTGCTCAGCGGGCAATTAATCCTGGGATTCATTCCCTACGACGACCAGATCATAGAGGCCGACCTCGATGCGAAGTTCGCGGAAGACGTGAGCGCCGCCACCAGGGCCGCTCTGGAAAAGATCACGAAGAATCTGGTGGAGGCATCCGAAGCGGCGGGCCTTTAACACGGCGCGGAGACGAATGCATCCATGATTGACGTGCAGAACCAGTACGATCACCGGAACATCAACATCGACAAGGTGGGGGTGAAGGACATCCGTTACCCCATCACCGTCATGGACAGGGACAGCGGCGTCCAGCACACGGTGGCCTCCATCAACATGTACGTGAACCTGCCGCGGGAGTTCAAGGGCACGCACATGAGCCGGTTTATCGAGATATTGAACGAATTTCACGGAAATCTCGATATCCGGGAGTTCGCCACCATGCTGAGGGCGCTCCAGAAGCACCTCCAGGCCCAGTCGGCGCACATGGAGATGACGTTCCCGTATTTCATCCGCAAGCTCTCGCCGATCACTCACAGCGCGGGCCTGATGGAATACCGGTGCCGCATCGCCGGGACGCTCGACAGCAGCAAGGGCTACGACCTGGTGGTGGAGATCAACGTGCCCATTTCCACCGTCTGTCCCTGCTCCAAGGAGATAAGCGAGTACGGCGCCCACAACCAGAGGGGATTGGTGAGGCTGGCGGTGCGGTTCAAGAAATTCATCTGGATCGAAGACCTGGTCCACCTGGTGGAAAAGTCCGCTTCCTGCGACGTGTTTTCGGTGCTCAAGCGCCCGGATGAAAAATACGTGACGGAAAGCGCCTACGAGAACCCCAAGTTCGTCGAAGACGTGGTGCGCGACATTGCCGCCGAGCTGAAACAGGACCCCAATATCCTGTGGTTTATGGTGGATGTGGAAAATTTCGAATCGATCCACAATCACAGCGCCTACGCGTGCATCGAAAGGACCAAGTAGAAGCGCCGGCCGCCCGCCGGATGGCGCACCGGAAGATTTTTCGACCGTTTGCTCGTTCACTCACTCATTCACCGATTCGTCCGAACGTTCGCCTATGACTATCTTCGACAAAATCTGCCGTGCGATGGCGGCTCCGTCCTTTTATCCCCACCCGGTTTCGGGGGTCGAAAGGAGGGATTCGCACATTTCCGCTGTTTTTCTCACCGGAGAATGGGTCTACAAGCTAAAAAAACCATTCGACTTCGGTTTCCTGGACTACACGGGCCTCGATACCCGGCTCCTGATGTGCCGGCGGGAAGTGGCGCTCAACCAGCGGCTGTCCCGCGGCGTCTATGACGGGGTGGTGGAAATCCGCGAACGGGGCGGGGAATTTCACCTGGGCGGCGGGGGCGATGTGGCCGAATACGCCGTCCGGATGAAGCAACTGCCCGACGACGCGGCGCTCTCGCACCTGCTGGGGCGCGGCGCCGTCGAAAGCGCCCGGATGTCGGACCTGGGGAGGCGGCTGGGCGATTTTTACGCGCAAAGCGAGCGCAGCCCGGAAATCGACCGCTACGGCGAAGCGGACACCATCAACTTCAACATCGAGGAAAATTTCAGGCAGCTCGCCCCGTACGTGGATATTCTGGTCCGGAAAAACCCGTTCGAGTTCATCCGGGAGGCCAGCCGCGGGTTTTTCAGGCACTGCCGGCCGCTTTTCGAGCGGAGGATCGAGCAGGGGCGCATCTGCGACGGCCACGGAGACCTGAGGGCCGAACACGTCTACTTTACGGACGCCATCCAGATCATCGACTGCGTGGAATTCAACGAGCGGTTCCGGTACGGCGATGCGGCGGCGGACCTGGCTTTCCTGCACATGGACGTGGAGCGGTTGGGGCGATCCGACCTCAGCCTGGCGGTCCTGGGGGGGTATATCGAAAAGACGGGGGATTTCGGCATTTACACCGTGCTCGATTTTTACGCGTGCTACCGGGCGGTGGTGAAAATGAAGGTCTCCTGCCTCACCTGGGCCGAGCTGGAGGGCGGCGCCCGAAAAAAGGAAATGGAGGTCCGGGCCGCCCAGTACCTGGACTTGGCCGAACGCTACGCCATCCAGTTCAGCAGACCGACGCTATGGGTCCTGTGCGGACTGCCGGGTACGGGGAAATCCACCCTCGCCGAAAAGGTGCGGGACACTTTCCAGGTGCCGCTTTTCCGTTCCGACGAAGCCCGGAGGGAGCTTCCCGAGTACCGTTCCCACACCGGCCCGGTGCCGCTGGGGCAGGGGATATACCGGGCGGATCTTCGGGGCCGCGTCTACGCGCGCCTTCTCGCCCTGGCGCAGGAAGAACTCAAGGCCGGCCGTTCCGTGGTCCTGGACGCCACCTTCTCGAAGCGCCACTGGCGCGACGAGGCGGTGCGGCTCGCCCGCGACCTGGACGTGAGCATCGTCTTTTTCGAGTGCGTGAGTTCGCAGACCACCATGACGGAGAGGACGGGACGGCGCAAAACGGGCGACGACAGCCTCTCCGACGCCCGGCCGTACCACATCGCGGGGCTCATGGAAGAATTCGAAACAATCGACGAGGTCGGGCCGCACTTCCACACCGTGATCGATACCGAAGCAAACGGCCCCGAAGAGGCGTTCGGAAAGCTTTTGTCCGGGGCTTACGAAATGAAGCGCGCCCAGGTGGAACGGGTGATCGCAAGGCTCTAGAAGCGGGCGGCGGGACCGCCGCTTCATGTCCCGATGTCCAACACCTCGCCGGCCAGGCGGTCGATCCTGTCGGCTTCCGCGTTTTTGCCCCGTTTTCTGCACCCGCCGGCGTAAATGCGGCATTTTTTTATGAGAGCCGTTCGGGCCGCGGCTCTTTGGTCTTCCGCGAGCGGTGCCGATTTCAGGAGGTTGGCGATGGCCTGGATGCGGTAGCGGTCCAGGGCCGGGACCGTCGCCGAGAGCTGGTCGGGATGGCCCCCGCGTTTGATGACCAGCGGATCGGTGACGAGCCCCAGGGGAAAGCGGCATCCGATCCGGAGCCACATGTCGAAATCCTCGCACGCCGGAAGCGATGGATCGAACAGCCCCACTTCGTCGAAGACGCCGCGGTGGATCATGACCGCCGAAGGACTCACCAGGCACCGTTCCAAAAGCTTTGAAAAGCAGTGCCCCTCCGGTTTTTCATGGTACCGGCACGGGTTCAGCCGCTTGCCGTTCCGCAGCCAGATCTCTTCCGTCTGGCAGATGCGCATTTCGGGGTTGTCGGAAAAGAACCTCACCTGGGCGGCCAGCTTTCCGGGGCGCCACAGGTCGTCCGAGTCCAGAAAAGCCAGCCATTCGCCCTTCGCGTGGGAAATCCCGAGGTTGCGGGTGGCGCTCACCCCCGACCGGTCCTGCCGCAGGGATGCGATCCGGTCGCCGAAACGGGCCAGCGCCTCGTGTGTGCCGTCCGTCGAGCCGTCATCGACGACGATGATTTCGACTGCGTCTCCGGCATCTTCCTGGGCCAGGACCGACTCGACGGCCTCCCGGACCGGTTCCTTGCGGTTGTATGTGGGAATGATTACGGTTATCACGCCGCGCCGTCCGTCGAAAATGAATTCCCGCCCGACGGAGTATAAGATTGACCTCCGGGCGCAAATAGGATAGAGATAAAGGCTGAGCGGCCGGTAGAGGCCCTAAAATGGGAATGTCCGGCCGCAACGGTCCGTTTCCTGCTCGGGAAGCGGTTCTTCACCCGAAGAATAGCAGATTTTTCCGTTCTTTGAAATTCAGGGATTCAGGTATTCGGAGAATTTAAAAGGGAAGACGGTGCGAAACCGTCGCGGTCCCGCCGCTGTAAACGGGAACGAAAGCCATGAAATGCCACTGGTCCGCTGGATCGGGCCGGGAAGGGGTGGCGAGTAGAACGATCCGTGAGCCAGAAAACCTGCCTGAAATCCACAGGGGTTCTCGAACAGGGCTTTGCTTCGGGGGACGAGGGTCTTTCCCTGAAAATAGAGGATCAAGCCAAGCTGGGTGCAGTCCTTGAGTTTTCCAAGGGTATTTTGTTGGAAAGCCAAGGACTTTTTTGTTTTTGGCTCATAATGCAGGCAGGTGTTCATTGATACTGAGGTTTCCGGTGAGATGTGCGGATGCCCGTCCCGGGCTGGTCAAGGCCGGGAAGCGGATTGAAGACGAAAGTTTCAGGATAATAGACGAGGAAATCGGCGACCACCGCTTTCCCGACGACCAGTGGCCGGTGGTGCGGCGCATCATACACAGCACCGGGGATTTCGACTACGCGCAGCGGATCCGGTTCAGCGACGGCGCCGTAGCGGCCGGGGCGGAAGCCCTGCGGGCCGGGGCCTGTATTTTCGCGGATACCCGGATGATCCGGGCGGGCCTGGCTCCCTGGCGGCTGGAATGGTTCGGAAACGAGGTGGTGACGCCCGCCGAAAAGATCGAGTCGCAGGAAATCGCCGTGGAAATGGGCGTCACGCGCACCCTTGCGGCATTCCGGAGCTGCGCCGACGGCCTTAACGGGTCGGTCGTGGCCGTGGGAAACGCCCCCACGGCGCTCCAGGAAGTCGTGAGGCTCATCGAAGAGCAGGGCGTCCGTCCCGCGCTGGTGATCGGGGTCCCGGTGGGGTTCGTGCAGGCGGAGGAATCCAAGGCGTCGCTGTGGCGGCTCCACGACCAGCCCCTGATCACGGTGCTGGGCAGGAAGGGCGGCAGCACGGTTGCCGTCGCCATCCTCCACGCCCTTCTGGAGCTGGCCAAAGCCGGCAGGTAGTCCATCGGTTACTCCTACTAAATTGTTTTTCTCACGTTCCCGTGACGTTTCAGGCGGGTGGTGCGGTTGGGGATGAGTATGCTGGGCAAACTATTCGGAATCGGAGTCGGACCGGGGGACCCGGAACTGCTCACGTTGAAGGCGGTCAGGGTCCTCAAGGAAGTCTCACACGTATTTGCCGCCTCGTCGAGCAAAAACGATTACAGCCTTGCCCGGAGCATCGTGGGCGAACACCTGCCACCGGGAACGCCCGTGGACCATCTCGCGTTTCCCATGACGTTCAATCCGGAGCGGCTGGAAGACGCCTGGCGCGACAACTGCGAAAAGGTGGTCGATGCGCTCCGGCAGGGGAAAAACGTCGCGTTTCTCACTATCGGCGACCCGCTGACCTTCAGCACCTTCATCTACATAATGCGAAAAATCAAAAAACAGTTGCCGGGGGTGGTCGTAACGGTAGTGCCGGGCATCACTTCCTACCAGGCGGCGGCGGCCTGCGCCAACGAGCCGCTGGCGGAGGGCGAGGAGGCGATCACCATCCTTTCGGGCGCAAAGGGGCGCGACCGGCTCAAGGATGCCATGGAGATCTCCGAAAACGTGGTGATCATGAAAACCTACCGGCGCTTCCCCGAGATCCTGGCCCAGATCAAGGAGAAAGGGCTCGAAGAGCGGTGTTGCTTTGTGAGCCGCTGTGGGCTGGAAGGCGAAATCGTCGAACGCGATTTCGAAAAACTGGCCGACATGGAGCAGCCGCATTACTTGTCCCTGATGATAATCAAAAAGAACGGCTTGGAAGATTGAGGGATTGAGGGATTCCGAAAGTCCGATACTTCCGGAATCCCTCAATCCCTCAATCCCGGAAAACAACTATGAGCGAACCGGCAGCCAATGCCGCCTCCGGCGGACACCGTTTCCGGGCCATGTTTTCGCCGGTCCGGTTTTTTTTCTGGGCGGGGTTTGTCGCGGCCATAATTCTCGCCGCGTTCGTCAGTTCCGGTCTCGGCCAGTTCAAGACCTCCTATGATTCCATCCTGAAGCTGTGGCTGAGTCCCCTGTTTCCCGGCGCCGCCGCCGGGATGGACGATACCGCCCGCTACATTGTGCTCAACGTGAGGCTCGCCCGGATCTGCCTCGCTTTCCTGGTGGGAAGCGCCCTGGCCCTCGCCGGGACCGTCTACCAGGGGGTGCTGCTGAACCCGCTGGCGGATCCTTTCACGCTGGGCATATCCACCGGGGCGGCGTTCGGGGCGTCCCTTTCCATCCTGCTGGGCATCGGGTCGATGCACATTTTCCACGTGAGCGTTCTGCCGGCGGCGGCCTTCGTCGGCGCTCTCCTGGCGCTCTACCTGGTCTATATGCTGGGGAGCATGGAGGGGCGCATCCACGTGGTGACCATAGTGCTGGCCGGCGTGATCGTTTCCACTTTCCTTTCGGCCATGATAAGCCTGCTCAAGAGCCTCAACGAGGACTCCGTTTCGACCATCGTTTTCTGGATCATGGGGAGCCTTTCCGGGAAAAGCTGGACGCACGTCCTGCTGGTGCTGCCCTACATCGTGGCCGGAGCGGGGGCGATCTGCTGTTTTACCAGGGAACTCGACCTGCTGAGCCTGGGGGACATCCAGGCGCAGCAGTTGGGCGTCAACGTGCAGCGGGTCCGGTTCTGGCTGCTTTTCGCGGCATCCCTGGTGACCGCGGCCGCCGTGGCGGTGAGCGGCATCATCGGGTTCGTCGGGCTGGTGGTCCCTCACCTGGTGCGCCTTGCCCTGGGACCCCGGCACCGGCTGCTGATTCCCGCCGCGCTGCTCGCCGGGGGGCTTCTGGTGCTGATTTCCGACTCGATTGCCAGGAGCGTCCTTCCCGGCGGCGAGGAAATCCCGGTGGGCGTGGTGACCGCCATCATAGGAGGCCCTTTCTTTTGCTATCTTCTCCTGCGGCACAAAAAACAGCTCCGGCTGCAGTAGGCGTGTCCGGCCTTTGCTGCGGGTATCCCGGAGTCGAGGTGCTCAAAAGCGTCTCCTTTTCGGTGGAAAAGGGGGAGTTTGTGGGTATCCTGGGGCCGAACGGGGCCGGAAAATCGACGCTCGTGCTGGCGTTAAGCGGTATAATACCGGCCGCAAAGGGCCGGATCGAAATATTCGGGACCGGTCTTGACCGGCTGAACCTCAAAGAACGCGCCCGCCGGATGGCCGTCATCGTGCAGGACGGCGATATCCGGTTTCCCTTCTCCTGCCGTGAAATCGTCGAAATGGGCCGCTACCCGCACAAGAAGCGCTGGCAGATGGACAGCGTGAGCGACTTCGAAGCGGTCGAAAAGGCCCTGGCTCTCACCGACACCGCCTTTCTTGCGGACCGGCCGATCTCGGCGGTGAGCGGGGGGGAGCGGCAGAGGGTGTTCATGGCGAAAAGCATCGCCCAGCAGGCGCGGATTTTGCTCTTGGACGAGGCGTCTTCGGCCATGGACGTTCACCGTAAGCTCCGCATGTTCTCGGTGCTCGACGAACTGAACCGCAGCGAGGATCTGACGGTGTTGGCGGTGCTCCACGACGTTAACCTGGCTGCGCTTTTTTGCCGCCGGCTCATTTTTCTGAAAGAGGGAGTAATCGAGGCGGACGGCCCCACCGATGAGGTGCTCACGGAGGAAGTGCTGGAAAAAATCTACCAAACCCGCGTGATCGTCCAGGAAGTCAACGGCGCGAGTAGAAAGCAGGTGATTTTTTTGCCATGATCGAAAAAACTTTGCGCATTCGAAGGTTTTTCACGGTCCCCGCGGTCGTCGCGATCCTTGCCGCGGCGGTTCTCGCGGCGGGGCCGTCGCCGTCACGAGCCCAACCCGTCCAGGTGACCGACGATCTCGGCCAGCAAATCTCCCTTCCCCAGCCCGCTAGCCGGATCATTCCGCTCTACGGTGCATTCAGCGAGATCCTTTACGACATCGGGGCCGGAGACCGGATCATCGCCCGCACCCAGGCGGACACCGTCGTTCCGGGGATCAAGGATTTGCCGTCGGTGGGCACGCACATGCGTCCCAACGTGGAGATGATCATCGGCCTGAGGCCGGACCTGGTGGTGATGACCGCCAGCCGCAAGGCGGAAACCCCGGAAATCTCGCGGGTGCTCGATTCCGGCATCCCGGTGGCGGTGTTTTCCCCGAAAAGTTTCGGGGACATTTTCTCGACGGTGGAACGGCTCGGCGTCCTGTCCGGCAAGCAGGACAAGGCTTCGAAATTCGTGGCGAGTCTCCGGCAGAGGCTGGAAGCCATAAGGGAACAGCTTGCCGGGATCACCAAGCGGCGGACGGTTTTTTTTGAAGTACGGGCGGAACCCCTTACCGGGGCGGGGCAGGGGTCGATCGTCCAGGACATTATCGAGGCCTCGGGCGGTGAAAACATTATCAAAAACGAGAAACCCATCGTGCGCTACAGCCTGGAAGAACTCCTGGCCCGGGAGCCGGACTTTTATGTCATCCAGGAAGGCCCCATGAACAAGAATCCGCCGGACCCCACCAAACGGGCGCACTTCGACCGGCTGCGGTGCATCCGGGACGGAAAGTTCATGTTTGTGGACGAGCTTATCTTTTCCAGGCCGGGGCCGCGCTGCGTGGAAGCCGTCGAGCGGCTGGCGCCCGCCCTGTATCCCGAGATGTTCCGTCGGTAGGCGTGCGGCATGTCTGAAGATCGCCCCGGCCGGGGCAGCAGAAAAAAGCGGCTGAGATGCGGGTTCAGCACGGGGACCGCCGCCGTGGCGGCGGCGATGGCCGCGCTACGGGGGATCATGACGGGAACGGCCCCCCGGTCCATCGCCGTGCGGCTTCCTTCCGGCATCTACCTGCCCGTCGCCATTGCGGAAAGCTCCGTTGAGGCGGGAGCCGCCCGCGTGTCGGTCATAAAAGACGGGGGGGATGACCCGGACATCACGCACCGGGCGGCGATAGGAGTGCGGGTGCGGGTCCTGCCGGCCGCTTCGGGCGTCGCGGGCGGCGTCAGGCTGGTGGCCGGGCCCGGCGTGGGGGTAGTGACCCGGAGAGGGCTGCCGGTCCCGCCCGGGGAGCCGGCGATCAATCCCGTTCCCAGGCGGATGTTTGCCGATAACCTGTGCCGCGAGTTGGAAGAAAGCGGCGTGCAGGCCGTTTTACAAAAGACTTCCGGAACACGGGAGAATGGGGGGCGGCCGTCGGCCTTCGTCGCATTCGACCCGCCATGCGTACGGGAGGCGGCCGGCGTCGTGGTGGAAGTGACCGTGGAAGTCCCGAAGGGCGAAGAACTTGCCGTCCATACTCTGAATCCCCGCCTGGGGATTGTGGGCGGCATTTCCATCCTGGGCACCACCGGAATCGTCAAGCCCTTTTCCAACGAAGCGTACGAGGAAACCATCCGGGCGGCCCTTTCGGTTGCCGCCTCCGGCGGGTGCGGGACGGTGGTGCTGAGCACGGGCGGCAAGAGCGAGCGGTTCGCCATGGAGGTGCTGCCGGACCTGCAGGCGGAAGCGTTCGTCCAGGTAGCCGATTTTTTTGCGTTCGCGGTCCGGGAGGCGCGCCGGTTCGGGTTCCGGCGGATCGTGCACAGCGTGTTTTTCGGCAAGGCGGTCAAGATGGCGCAGGGGATGGAATACACTCACGCCCGTTCCGGCCCGTTGGACGTCGAACTGCTGGCGCAAATCGCCCGGGATCGGGGCCGGGAAGATACCCTGTGCCGCGAGTTGGCTTCGGCCAACACCGCCCGGCACGCCCTGGAGATTATCGAGGAGCACGGCGCATCGGAAATCGTGGCCGCGGTGGCCGCGATGGCCGTCGAACGGTCGGTGCGGGTCGCCGGCGGCGATGCGGACGTGAGGCTGTTGCTGTTCGGCTACGGGGGCGGCCTTTTGGCCGATGTGGGCAGTTGAGCCCACATGGCGGGTTTAAGGGAAGCGAAGGCGCAAAACAAGAGATGAAGGCACTGAAAGCGGGTGATTGGAGGGCGCCGATCGTCGTCGTTATCGGCATGGGGACCAGCCGCGGCGATCTGGGCCAAACGGCCTTCGAGTGGATCGGGCGGGCGGAAGTGCTGGTGGGGGCCGGGCGCCACCTGGAGCTTTTTCCCGAGCATCGCGGTGAAAAGCTCCCGCTGGAAACCCCCCTGGCCGCCATGGTCGAACGCGTGGGGCGCCTTTCCGAAACGAAGCGAACGGCGGTCCTTGCTTCCGGGGACCCTCTTTTTTTCGGAATAGGCAAAAGGCTTGCGCAGGCGTTCGGAAGCGACCGGCTGGTCTTCGTCCCCGGCGTTACCAGCCTCCAGGTGCTGTGTGCCCGGATCGGCCGGCCCTGGGAGGACGTCGAGACGCTCAGCCTGCACGGAAGGCCCGGCGAGGCGCTGGTGGGCGATATCCTCGGCAGGATCAGGCGGGGCGCCAAACTGGCGGTGTTTACCGATCCGGCCCACACTCCGAAATGGATCGCCGGAATGCTGGCCTGCTTCGGCGTTCCTCCGTGCGAGTTCGTGGTGGGCGAAGACCTGGGGACTCCGCACGAAAAAGTGCGCTTTTTTACGCCTGCGGAGGCCGCGGAGGAAAATTTTTCGGACCTCAACTTGGTGATGATCTTCCCCACCCCGCGGAGTGCCTTGGACAGGCAGCCCGGCCGCGAGGAAATATTCGGGTTCGGGGAAAGCGCATTCGCCCACGAAGCCGGGCTCATCACCAAGATGGAGGTGCGGGCGGTGGCGCTGGCGCTCCTCGGGCTAGTGCCCGGGCAGGTCCTGTGGGACATCGGGGCCGGGACAGGATCGGTTTCCATCGAGGCGTCGCGGATCGCCGCGCCCGGGCGGGTATTTGCCGTCGAAAAAAACGAATCGCGCTACGCCATGCTCATAGAAAACCTGGAAAAATTCGGCGCGACGGGAGTGGAGGCCGTCTGCGGAGGCGCTCCACGGGCGCTTGAAAACCTGCCCCCTCCCCACCGGGTGTTTATCGGCGGAAGCGGAGACGCGCTCGATGAAATCCTGGAGGCGGTGTGCGCCCGGCTTCTTCCCGGCGGGCGGGTGGTGCAGACGGTGGTGGTTCTCGAAACGCTCGACCGGGTAAGGAGATTTTGGACCGAGCGGGGCTGGGAAGTCTCCGTCACTCAGCTCCAGGTCAGCCGGTCCGTGCCCACCGGAAAGGACCTGAGGCTCGATGCGCTGAACCCGGTGTTTATCGTATCGGCCCGGCGGAGATAGGGGGCAAGGTTTTGGCCAGTTGCCCAAGTCAAGCCTGGTGTTGCAATGGAAGCTTCGGGATTTTTTTGCCGGCTTTTACGGACCTGTATCAAACATTCTTTCCCACAGAATAGACACGCATCTGCTGATCTGTTGAGCCCCTTCGGGGCGAAGACCTCCGACAGGAATCCCCCCTTCTTCAAATCACGTCTCGGGGAATCAGCCTTCGTTCTGCTGCACATTCCGGCAACAGCCCTAAAAAGCCGCCCCCCGCCCCGGCAGGGTATTCCGCAGACCGGCACAGAAAAAAACCGGTCAAAAGCTTGACGGAAAAATCCCCCTCGGCCCTACTTTTTGGCGGGCAGAGCGCCGAATGCGCCTTCGTACCTGGCGACAAACATTTCCCATGTAAAATCGTGTTCCTGCGTCCCGTAGTGCTCGACCGAAAACGACGACACCGTGGCCCCCATCCGGCAGGCCACTTCCCAGGACAGGCCCTGCTTGAACGCTTTGAGCACCCCGGCTCGGAAGGCGTCGCCCGCCCCCGTGGGGTCCAGCACCTTTTCGGGTTTCACCGCCGGGATGTGGGTTTTTTCGCCGTGCCTGTCGAGCGTCGCTCCCTGGGGGCCGACGGTGGTGATCACCACTTCGACGGATTCGTACAGGTCGGCGATAGTCCAGCCGGTCATCTGGAGAAACTGCGAAAGTTCGTAGTCGTTCGAGATGAAACACCGCGCTCCCCGCACCGTTTCGCGCAACTCCGCTCCGTTCCATATATTGAGGCTCTGGCCCGGATCGAAGAAAAACGGCATGTTGGCTTCTTTCGCCCTGGCGGCAAAGCCCATCATGTCGCTCTTGTTGCCCGGCCCGATGAACACCACGCTGGGGGCCGCGCCGTCGTTTAAAGGGGGCAGGTCGGCTTCGAACGCCATGGCACCCATATTGAATGCGGTTATCTGGTTGTCGTTGAGGTCGGTGGTGATATAAGCACCGGCGGTGAATGCCTGGGGGATCGGCTTGATCCAGCGCTTGGGAAGCTCCAACTTATCGAGCCACTTTTCGTAGGCCGGGAAATCCGTGCCGCTGGTGGCCACGATGAACGGTTTTTCTCCCAGCCGCGAAAGGCTGTAGGCGATATTCCCGGCCGTTCCTCCGAATTTTTCGATCAGGCTGTTGATGTTGAAGCATACGTTTAACAGGTGAATTTTGTCCGGCAGTATGTGATCGGCGAAATGGCCCGGGAAGTTCATGATGCGGTCATAGGCCAGGGAACCGGAAATAAAGATGTTCATTGAGTTTCTCCTCTTGAGGATTACTGGACACGCAAAATCGTATCCTCTATACTAGATAAAGCAAACAGGGGTAAAGCCTAAAAGAAGGAAGAACAGCCATGACACTTGCTAATTTCAAGAGAATTTCGGCAATTTTAAGTATCGTATCGCTTGTTTTTCTTTCCTGTGCCGCGGTAGCGACGGCGGGCCCCATCAGGATCATACTAAACGACGGCAACACCATCGAGGTGCCGTATTACTGGGTTACGGATGGGGAATTCAAATTCGATATTCCGGGTGGAATTGCGGGGGTCCCCAGGGGGCAGGTGGCTGCCGTCCAGGAAGTGCTCGTAGCAAAAGAATTCGATCCGGAAGTGCTGGTCAAAAATTCGGTGGAGTCCACCACTCCCGACCAGCGGCAGTTGATCCAGGACCTTGCGGGAAACAAGGCCACGGCAAGATGCGATATCGCCAACCCGGAAGAGGGCCTCAAGCGCCTCAAGGCCGGTGCCTCAGAGAGTGAAGCCGGAAAACCGGTCATCCGGGGCCAGAAATACCACGTCGAAAAAACCATCGCCAATATCTGCGACGAATCGGGCGGCCCGGTGGTGATGATCCAGGAACTGGCGAGCAGCAACGGCGAATCCATGGGCCGCGATTTCAACCTGATCCTCTACGATTCCGAGGGGAAGGTGATTTCGAAAAAACCCTGCGAGGTCGTGCCGCTCACGCTCAACCAGGACGCTCAGAAAAGGCTTGGCGTAAGGGGACCGGTGTACCTCATCCGGGCAACCATCCGGCCCAATCCTTCCATAAAAAGATACGAGATCGCATCGGTTGCCCGGTAGCTAATCCCGTTCGGGTTTTTTGCCGCCAAGCACCGCCACCGTTGCGCCCCAGCCTCCACCGGTTTCGTCCGCCTGCCTGAAAGACACCACCAGCGGGTGTCTTTTCAGGATGGCGCGGACCTTTTCCCGGAGCACCCCCGTTCCTTTTCCGTGAATGATCCGTACTTCCACGAATCCTTTGTCGAAAGCCGCTTCCAGGTAATCGTGGAGCAGGTCTCCGACTTCCTGCGGCCTGAAGGTGTGCAGGTCGATCACGTCTTCGATGGGAAATTCGACCGGTTCTTCGTCTTGTGGCATATCTCGGTGCTCCCGGCCGGTCCTACGGCCAGTTGGAATGGGTTTCCGCGTGGTAGGAGCTTCTCACCAGCGGCCCGGATTCCACGTGCCGGAACCCCAGTTTCAGCCCTTCCAGCCTCAGGGTCTCGAATTCCTCCGGCGTGTAATACCGGTGGACCGGGTAGTGGCGGCGGGTGGGGCTCAGGTATTGCCCGATGGTCAGGATGTCGCAGCCGGTGCTTCGCAAATCGGTCATGACGTCCATGATTTCGCCCAGCGATTCGCCCATCCCCACCATGATCCCGGATTTGGTCCGGATGCGGGGCACTTCGGCCCGTGCCGCGGCCAGCACCCGCAACGAGCGCAGGTAGTCCGCCTGGGACCTCGCCTGCGGGTAAAGGCGCGGGACGGTTTCGACGTTGTGCGCAAATACTTTCGGCTCGGCTCGGACCACCGTGGCTACCGACTGGTGGTCGCCCCGGAAATCGGGGACCAGGACTTCCACGTTGCATCCCGGAATTTTGGAATGGATGGCGTCCACCGTCCGGGCGAAAACCGCAGCGCCTCCGTCCGGCAGGTCGTCGCGGGTGACCGACGTGATGACCGCGTGCTTCAGGTCCATGTGGAACACGGCGTCCGCCACTTCTTCGGGTTCGTCGGGCCGGGGGGCGTCGGCCTTTCCGGTTTTTACTCCGCAAAACCTGCAGTCGCGGGTGCAGATGCCGCCCAGGATCATGAACGTGGCGGTCCCTCTGCCCCAGCATTCCCCGAGATTGGGGCACAGCGCTTCGGCGCAGACCGTGTGCAGCTTTTTCCCCCGGACCAGGTCGCGTACCCGTTCGTAATTTTTCCCGGATGGGATGCGAACGCGGATCCAGGGGGGCTTGGGCGGCCGGTGAGTGGAAGGGGAGTCGGGGTGCGAGGATATCTTTGTCATGGCATTGTCCACCGGTTGGGGATTCATTTCGAGGGCGCCTCGCAGCCGGCAGTGGCCGAAAGGCTTTCCGGTTCGATCTCCACCATTTCCTTATCGAATATTTCCCCGAAATCGGCCGCGACCCGCCGTGAAAAGTCCGGCAGAGACACTTCGCGCCCCTGCAGGCGGGACAGGGCGGTGACGCCCTTGTCCGTGATGCCGCAGGGCGTGATCAGGCCGAAGTAGCTGAGATCGGTATTCAGATTGAGTGCGAACCCGTGCTGCGTGACCCTGCGTGCGGTGATTTTGACCCCGATGGCCGCGATCTTTTCCTGGGCCACCCACACGCCGGTATAGCCCTCGATGCGGCCGGCGCTGATCCGGCAGCCCCCGAGAGAGCGGATCAACGTTTCTTCGAGCATGCGCAGGTAGCCGGAGATGCCCGATCCCTGCCTTGCCAGGTCGATGATGGGGTAGCCCACCAATTGGCCGGGGCCGTGAAAGGTTATGTCGCCGCCCCTGTCCGAGTGGATGAGGACGGCTCCCCGGTCTTGCAGCGTCTGCCGCGAAACCAGCAGGTTCGACTCGTTGCCGCGCCGGCCCAGCGTGTAGGTGGGGGGATGTTCGAGCAGGAGAAGAATGTCCGGCCCCCCGGCCGCCACCTCCGCGGCCAGTTCCTTTTGGAGCTCCCACGCCTGCAGGTAGTCGATTCGGCCGAGCCAGCAGTAGTTGCAGATTCGCTTGTTCAAAACAGCGTCCCGAACAGGCGGGGCAGGGCCTGTAATAGCGTAGGGCGGGCACGCGTGCCCACCGCCCCGTCTTTGTCGGCCGATGGGGAACGATGATGCGAGAAAGCCGTGCCCAATCGCCAAGCTTCCGGAGAGGAAGCACGATCACTTACGGCCGGGCTCTTTTTTCCTGTGTGCTTCATTTCGTCTCGCGTGCTTTTTCCTTTCGGGCAACGGCCCGGAGAAACCGGACGGAAGCGGCACGCCCGCCGCGCTGCGGGCGGGGCTATTTTTTCTGGGGAAGAATATGGGTCGAACTCCCCAGGAAGGCTTCCGCGGCCTCTTCTTCGGCTTCCGAAAGAGTGGGGTGCGGGTGCATGGAAAGCGCCACGTCTTCGGCCAGGGCGCCCATCTCGATGGCCAGCACCCCCTCGGAGATCATCTCGCCCGCGTCGCGCCCCACGATCCCCATTCCCAGCAAACGCTCGTTTTCGGGATCGATGACCAGCTTGGTGAGCCCCTTTCCCACGCCCATGGATACGGCGCGTCCCGAAGCGGTCCATGGAAAGCGGCTTACCCGGACCTTTCTGTTGTGCTCGCGCGCCTGGTCTTCTCCCAGCCCGCAGACCGCAATCTGCGGGTCGGTGTAGACCACGGCGGGCACGGTCCTGAAATCGAAAGCCGAAGGCAGTCCCGCGATCACCTCCGCGGCCACCTTGCCCTCGTGCATCGCCTTGTGGGCCAGCATCACCCCGCCCACCACGTCGCCCACTGCAAAAATACTGCGGTCCGCAGTGCGCATCTGTTCGTCGACCTTGATGAAGCCCCGCTCGTCCACTTCCACTTTCGTGTTTTCGAGCCCGATGCCCTGCGAGTTGGGTGCTCTGCCCACGGCCACCAGCACGCGGTCGAACCGCTGGTTTTTGTTGTCGATTTCACCTTCGAAGGTGACGTCCACGCCCTTATCGTCCTCTTTCATGGAGATCGTCCGGGTGTGATAATGGATCGAGTCGAACAGATCTTCTAGCCTGGCGAGAAGCGGCCTGGCGAGGTCGGCGTCCACCCCTTTCATCAGCCGCCCGTTCCATTCCACCAGGGTCACCCGGCTGCCCAGCGAGGCGTATACGGAGCCGATTTCCAACCCCACGTAGCCGCCTCCCACCACCAGCAGGCGCTGAGGAATGTCCGCGAATTCCAGCGCCCCGGTCGAATCCATGATGCGCCCGCCGGGCTTGAACTCGGCGTCCGCCGTGTGCCGGGTGAGGGAGCCGGTGGCGATGATGCAGTGCTTATACCGGATGTGCCCGGTCCCGGTGCCCTGGACCCGCACGTGGCCGGAATCTTCGAACGAGGCCCTGCCCTGCGTAAACAGGATGCCGCGCCTTTTGACCAGTTCGACCAGCCCGTTGGCGAGCTTGTCGATCACCTTGTTTTTCCACTCGCGCACCCGGTTGATATCGATGGTGGGCTGTCCGAAGGTGATGCCCATCTCCAGCGCGCGGCCGGCGTCGTGCATCAGTTCCGTAATGTAGAGCAGGGTCTTCGAAGGAATGCAGCCCCGGAACAGGCACACTCCACCCGGCCTGGAGTCGGTTTCCACGATGGTCACGTCGGCCCCCAGGTCGGCCGCCCGGAACGCGGCGGCATATCCGCCGGGACCTCCACCAATGACCAGGACTTCGGTTTCCTGGCTGAATTCACCCATAACCATGGAGCGTCACCTCCAGAAACATACCGGTGAACGGGCCGTCAGGCGATCAGGCGTGATGGCGCCCACCCGGTTGCGATTGATTCGGTTCACATGACCAGCATGAGATTGCCGGGGTTTTCCAGCGACTCGACAATCGTCGTCAGAAAGCGGGCGGCATCCGCGCCGTCCAGCACCCGGTGGTCGAACGTGATGTTCAGGGGCAGCATGAGGCGCGTGACCGTCCGGTGGTTGCGGAGGTCGCCCTTAACCACCGGCTGGAGCCTCGCCCGCGCCATTCCAAGGATGGCCACCTGGGGATAATTGATGATCGGATTGAAAGACGTTCCGCCCAGGGGGCCGATGTTGGTGATGGTGAAGGTGCCGCCCGCCAGGTCGTCCAGGCTGATCTTGTTCTGCTTGGCCTTTTCGGCGATCTGTTTGAGTTCGATCGAAAGATCGAGGATGCTCTTGCGGTCCACGTCGCGGATGACGGGGACTATCAAACCGCGGTCGGTGTCCACGGCGACCGCGACGTTGTAATAGTGCTTGAGGAGGATCTCCTCGGCTTCCATGTCCAGGCTGGAGTTGAACCGCGGGAATCTCTTGAGCGCCGAGACCGCCGCCTTGAGCATGAATATGGTAAACGTCAGGGACCCCCCGGCCTCTTCGACCTGTTTTTTGTATTTTTGCCTGAATTCTTCCAGTTCGGTAACGTCCGCCACGTCCATGTGGCTGACGTGCGGGATCTGGGACCAGGAAAGCGCCAGGTGTTTTGCCGTCGCCCGGCGAACGGAGCGCAGGGGTACGTGTTCGACCAGGCCCGCCTGGTCGAGCTTGGGAAGGGGAGGCGTCTTGGGGGGAGCGGCCGGCTTCGCCTCCGCCTCGGGCGGGGCTTCCGGCGCGGCCGCCGGTTTTTTGGCCCGGTCGGCAAAGGCGCGAACGTCTTCCGTAGTGACGCGCCCTCCGGGACCGCTGGGCGGCACCTGTCGCAAATCCACTCCCAACTCCCTGGCGATCCGGCGCGTGGAGGGAGCGGCCGGCACCGGGCCGTCCGAAGGTGCGGCGGCTTCGGGGGCCGGGGGCTTTGCGGGGGCTGGTGCGGCGGGCCGGACTTCTTCTTTCGGCGGCGGCCCGGCGGCGGGAGCGGGTGCCGGAGCGGCCGTTTCCGATTCGCCTTCTTTCAGAAACACCATCAGCACGTCCCCGACGTGGACCGTCTGCCCCGGTTTTACCCGGATCTCCCGGACCGTTCCCGTCACGGGCGCCGGGACTTCGGCGGTGGCCTTATCCGTTTCCACGATGAGCACCGGCTGGCCGTCTTCCACCCGGTCGCCCACCTGTACCAGAACCTCGACTATTTCTCCCTCGTGAATTCCTTCCCCGAGATCGGGGAGCTTGAATTCGACCGGCATAGTTGTCCTCCAAAACGGTTTTCGTTTTCGGGAGTAAGAAAAAGCAGGCCTAGAAGCCCAGCGTCTCGCGCACCGCCCGCGTGATCCTGGAGATCCCGGGCAAATAATCCTGTTCGCGCTGGTAGTAGGGTATCACCAGGTCGAAACCGGTGACCCTGCGCACGGGCGCTTCGAGATAAAGAAAAGATTTTTCCACCAGCCGGGCGATGATTTCCGCCCCGGCGCCGAAGCTGCGCGGCGCCTCGTGCACCACCACGGCCCTGCCGGTCTTCTTGACCGATTCGGTGAGCAGGGTATCGTCCAGCGGGGAGATCGTCAGCAGGTCGATCACCTCGCACTGGATGCCGTCCTTTTCCTTCAGCTCCTCGGCGGCCTCCAGGGTGCGGTGCAGCATGGCGCCGTAGGAGATGATCGTGATGTCCTTGCCTTCCAGGGCGATGCGGGATTTGCCGATGGGAAACGTCTCTTCCTCTTCGGGCACCTCTTCCCGGAAGGCGCGGTACAGGGCCTTCGGTTCGTAGTACACCACGGGATCGGGATCGCGGATGGCGCTGACCAGGAGCGCGCGGGCGTTGCGCGGCGACGACGGGATCACCATCTTGAGCCCCGGCGTGTGCGCCCAGTAGACTTCCCGGCTCTCCGAATGATGTTCCAGGGCGCGGACTCCGCCGCCGTAGGGCATCCGGATCACCATGGGGACCCCCAGGGCGCCCACGGACCTCGGGCGCATCCGGGCCGCGTGGCCCTCCATGTGGTGAAACGCCAGGTAGCCGAACCCGGAAAACTGCATTTCACAAACCGGCCGCAGCCCGTAGAGGGCCATTCCAATGGAAAATCCGGCGATTCCCGATTCCGCCAGAGGGGTGTCCATGACCCGTTCCGGCCCGAATTTGGACAGCAGCCCGTCGGTCACGCGAAAAACGCCGCCGTCCACCCCGACGTCCTCGCCGAGCACCACCACCCGGTCGTCTTTTTCCATTTCCTGGCTCAAGGCCAGGTTGATGGCCTGCACCATGTTGATTTTCGGCATGAATGAAATCTCCCCCGGTGTTGCGAGTCAAGATGTGCAATTCCTATATGAAATCCGGACGAAAGCGAAGCGGCGGTCTCCGGATCGGATGAAGCCGCTGCAGGATGCCCGGACATTGCGCTCTGCGGCGCGGAGCTTTCCCGCTCCTCTCAGCCTTGGGCCTGCCCGCCCTTTTCTGCGATTTCCCGCCTCAGCTCCTCTTTTTGGGCGGCGAGGTGCGGCGGCATTTCCGCGTAGGCCCAGTCGAACATATCCAGCGGATCGACTCCCTTTTCCACCAGCTCCGACCACCTCTTTTCGGCCTCGGCGATCCGGGCCTTGATGTCGGCGCCGATCTGTTCGATCTTCCCGTCCGACAGGATGCCTTTCCCCTTCAGGTACTTTTCGAAGCGGACGATGGGGTCCCGTTTTTCCCACATCTTGACTTCTTCTTCCGTGCGGTACTTCTTGGGGTCGTCCGCCGTGGTGTGGAGCGACATCCGGTAGGTGACCATCTCGATGAAAGTCGGCCCTCCGCCGTTCCGCGCCAGTTCGACGGCGTCTTTTGCCGCCCGGTAGACCGCCAGGACGTCGTTGCCGTCCACCTGAATGCACGGCATGTCGTAGGCCAGGCCCTTTTGGGCGAGGGTTTTCGAATTGGTCTGCTTCGACCTGGGCATCGAGATGGCCCAGTGGTTGTTCTGGCATACGAAGATGACCGGCACCTGGAACACGGAGGCGAAATTCATCGCCTCGTGGAAATCTCCCTCGGACGTCGCGCCGTCGCCGAAAAAAGTCATGGCCACCGCTTTTTCCCTGCGGTACTTGATCCCATAGGCGATCCCGGCCGCGTGCAGCATCTGGGTGCCCACCGGGATCGATACCGGAAGGATCTTCATCCCTTCGGGGACCTCGCCGCCTTCGTTGTAGCCGCTGTAGGACAGCAGAATGCTTTCCATCGACACCCCGCGCCACATCCCGGCCGGGGCTTCGCGAAAGGACGGAACCAGCCAGTCTCCGGACTCCGTTGCCGCCGCGGCCCCCACCTGCGCTTCCTGGCCCTTGGTCGGAGCGAAGGTCCCGATCTTGCCCTGCCGCTGAAGGATGAGCATCCGTTCGTCGAACCTGCGGGCGAGCAGCATCCCCTGGTGCAGCTTGAGGAGAGACTCTTCGGGAAGGTGTGGTTCCAGTTCGGCGTCCACCTGTGCGTTTTCGTCCAGGATGGACAGGTATTCGACCTTGTACGGAAGATCGATTGCTTTCTTGGGCATAGATTTTCCCTTTTTTATGAAAAAACATTGAAACTGGCTGAACCAATGAAGCTGAATCGATAAATCCGGGCGCTATGAGTGGTCCCCACTTCGGTGTCTCAATATAAGTACCTGTGTTGTGGCTCGCCAGATGTCAGGCCGCGGCCGGAAGCGGATATATTGCACAAAAACGGTTTTCGGCCTGGAATTCGGAATGTGAATTACTATTTTGAAGACTCTGATAGCAGTCCGCCGCAATCTCCCTGAACCAATAACCCGCTAACCCGCAGAGCAGGGCTCGATGCCCGGATACGGACAGCCATGAGACAACCCAAAATAACCACGCCCCTCCCCGGACCCCGTGCTTCCGAATTCATCCGGATGGATTCCCGGTTCGTATCGCCGTCCTACACCCGGAGCTATCCGCTGGTGGTGGAACGGGCCGAGGGCCTGTGGGTCCACGATGTGGACGGGAACCAGTTCCTCGATTTTACCGCCGGCATTGCGGTCACCGCCACCGGCCACTGCCACCCCAGGGTGGTGGAAGCGATACGCGACCAGGCCGGAAAGCTCCTCCACATGTCCGGCACCGACTTTTATTACACGCCGCAGATAACTCTGGCTCAAAAGCTGTCCGAAATTTCGCCCATTTCCGGAGGATGCAAGTCCTTTTTCGGAAATTCCGGAGCGGAAGCCGTCGAGGCCGCATTCAAACTCGCCCGCTACCACACCCGGCGCGAGCAGAACCTTGCCTTTTTCGGGGCCTTCCACGGACGGACCATGGGCGCCCTTTCGCTCACGGCGAGCAAGTCCCACCAGAGAAAGCTCTACCAGCCGCTGGTGCCCGGCATCACCCACGTCCCCTATCCCAACTGCTACCGGTGCCCCTACGGGGTGTGCTACCCGGGGTGCGGTTCGGCGTGCGTGGCCTGGATAGAGGACCCTCTGTTCCGGACCTGTGTCCCGCCGGAAGAGGTGGCGGCCATCTTCGTCGAACCCGTCCAGGGCGAGGGCGGATATGTCGTGCCGCCCCCCGAGTTCCTGGTCGAGTTGAAAAAACTTACCGCAAAGTACGGCATCCTCCTGGTTGCCGACGAGGTCCAGTCCGGAATGGGGCGGACCGGGAAAATGTTTGCCGTGCAGCACTTCGGGGTCGAACCGGACATCCTGGCGCTGGCCAAGGGGATCGCCTCCGGCATGCCTCTCGGGGCCATGGTCGCCGGGGCCGGCCTGATGGACTGGAAAGCGGGGTCGCACGCCTCCACCTTCGGGGGAAACCCCGTTTCGTGCAGGGCCGCCCTCGCCACTATCGAACTGCTCGAAGAAGGCCTCATCGAAAACGCCCGCCTGCGCGGAGACCGGTTGACGGCCGGCCTGAGACAACTCCAAACCGTTTACGAGTGCATGGGAGACGTTCGCGGCAAAGGCCTCATGGTCGGCGTGGAACTTGTCAAGGACCGCCACACCAAGGAACGGGCCACGCAGTGGCGAAACGACATCCTGGCGGCGGCCTTCCGCAGAGGGCTCCTGCTGCTGGGCTGCGGGGAAAATTCCGTCCGCTTCTGCCCGGCCCTTACCGCCGGCGATGACGAGGTGGATACGGGACTCGCCATATTCGAGGAAGCGGTGCGCGAGGTCGCTGGATGAGGCGGGGAGAGGAAATCGTTATGCAGAAAATTCTCGACGGGCTGGGCATCGGAAAAACAAGCCGGGGTGCTGCTGCCGGTTCCCGGTGGCTGGAGTGCGGCGGAGGGGTGCTGGAGTCCGTGTCGCCGGTGGACGGAAAGGTCCTGGGACGGGTCGTGCAGGCGTCGCCCGAGGACTGCGACCGGGTGATCGCCAGGGCCGCGGAGGCGTTTCGCGAATGGCGAATGGTGCCCGCGCCCAAACGGGGGGAGGTCGTCCGGCGGATCGGAAACGCGTTCCGGGAGCGCAAACAAGACCTGGGCGCCCTGGTGTCGCTCGAAATGGGAAAGATCCGGGCGGAAGGGGAGGGCGAAGTCCAGGAACTGATAGACATTTGCGATTTCGCCGTGGGGCAGTCGCGCATGCTCTACGGCTTCACCATGCACAGCGAACGGCCGGGGCACCGGATGTATGAGCAGTACCACCCGCTGGGGACGGTGGGGGTGATCACCGCCTTCAACTTCCCGGTGGCGGTGTGGGCCTGGAATGCCATGATCGCGCTGGTGTGCGGCGACGCCGTCGTCTGGAAGCCGTCCAGCAAGGTGCCCCTGTGCGCCGTCGCCGCCATGAACATCGCCGGGCGTGTGATCGCGGAATCCGGCTACCCGGACGGTGTTTTGAACGTGGTCATCGGCGGCGGGAAGGACGTAGGCGAAAAAATGGCCTCCGACGTCCGCGTGCCTCTCGTTTCCGCCACCGGGAGCGTTCCCATGGGCAGGCGGGTGGCGGAACTGGTGGCCGCGCGGCTCGGGAAGCCTCTTCTGGAACTCGGCGGAAACAACGCCGTGATCGTAACCCCCGGCGCCGACCTCGACCTGGCCCTGCGGGCCGTCCTTTTCGGGGCCGTGGGGACGTCGGGCCAGCGCTGCACGACCATCCGGCGCCTGATCGTCCACCATTCCGTTTTCGACCGGCTGAAAGACCTGCTCGTCTCCGCGTACCGGCAGGTGCGGATCGGAAACCCGCTGGATGCGGCCACCCTCATGGGGCCGCTGGTCGACCGGGAGGCGGTGGAGGCCATGCAGAAAGCACTCGGCGAAATCCGGGCGCAGGGCGGCAGGGTGCTTTACGGCGGCGAAGTGCTCACGGGCGGGCTCTACGATGCCGGCACCTATGTTTCGCCCTGCATCTGCGAGGTGGAAAACCACTATCCGGTGGTCCAGCGCGAGACGTTTGCGCCGATCCTGTACATGATCCGCTACGAGGACTTCGACCAGGCCCTGGAGCTTCACAATGCGGTCCCCCAGGGGCTGACGTCGGCCGTTTTCACGAACGACCTCCGGGAGTCCGAAAAGTTTTTGAGCCATGCTGGAAGCGACTGCGGCATCGCCAATGTGAACGTCAGCACTTCGGGGGCCGAGATCGGCGGGGCTTTCGGAGGCGAAAAGGAAAGCGGGGGCGGGCGCGAATCGGGCTCCGACGCCTGGAAAGCCTACATGCGCCGGCAGACCAGCACCATAAACTGGTCCGGCGATATGCCGCTCGCCCAGGGAATAAAGTTCGGTGCGTCCTGAACCGCCGGTTTGGGATTTGGGGTAGGGGGAACTTTTCCCACTCTTTTAAGAATACTGACTTGAACGCAGATCGGCATTAGAACCCTTGAAAGGAAAACCGATGGCTGAAAGCCGAACGCGCATCCGCGATGCCTCCCGAAGATCCTGGGCCGAACCGTGGAAGGTGAAAATGGTCGAGCCGGCGCGCTGGACCACCCGCGACTACCGCGAAAAGTGCATCCGGGAGGCCGGCTACAACACGTTTCTGCTCCGGTCCGAGGACGTGTATATCGACCTGCTCACCGATTCCGGGACCTCGGCCATGAGCGATTCCCAGTGGGCGGGACTCATGCTGGGAGACGAAGCTTACGCGGGAAGCCGCAATTTCTACCACCTCGAAGAAAACGTGCGCAAATACTACGGGTACCAATACGTGGTTCCCACCCACCAGGGGCGGGGGGCCGAACATCTGGTCTCCCAGGTTTACATAAAGCAGGGCGACTACGTTCCCGGAAACATGTATTTCACCACCACCAGGATACACCAGGAACTGGCGGGCGGGACCTTCGTGGACGTGATCGTAGACGAGGCCCACGACCCTCAGAGCGAACACCCGTTCAAAGGAAACGTCGATCTCGACAAGCTCGAAGATCTGATCCAGGAAGTGGGCAGCGAGAGAGTGCCGTACGTGAGCCTTGCGGCCACGGTCAACATGGCCGGCGGCCAGCCCGTATCCATGGCCAATGCCAGGGCCGTCCGGGAATTGTGCGACGGCTACGGCATCCCGGTCCTGCTGGACGCTACCCGCGCCATCGAAAATGCGTACTTCATCCGGCAAAGGGAGGAAGGATACCGTGGAAAAAAGGTGGCGGAAATTCTTCTCGAATTCTGCTCCTACACCCACGGGTGCTGGATGAGCGCCAAGAAGGACACCCTGGTCAATATCGGCGGATGGCTCGCTTTAAACGATCAGGCCAAGTTCGACGATGCGCGAAACCTGGTGGTGGTCTACGAGGGGCTTCACACCTACGGCGGTCTTGCCGGCCGCGACCTGGAGGCCATGGCGCGCGGGATCGAGGAATCCGTTGACGACGATCATATTCGGGCCAGGGTGGGCCAGGTGGAATACCTCGGAAACAAGCTCCTGGGCTGGGGTGTCCCCCTGGTGGTGCCCATCGGGGGCCACGCGGTTTTTCTCGACGCCCGGCGGTTCTATCCCCACATCCCGCAGGACCGGTTCCCCGCCCAGCGGCTTGCGGCCGAAATTTATCTTGAAGCCGGGGTGCGCACCATGGAGCGGGGCATCCTCTCCGCCGGCCGCGACCCGGCCACGGGCGACCACCGCTACCCGAAGCTGGAACTGGTGCGGGTGACCATCCCGCGCCGGGTCTACACCCAGGCGCATATGGACGTTACCGCCGAAGCCATCGAGGAAGTGTGGTGGAGAGCCGGGGAGGCCAAGGGGCTGCGGCTGGTCTACGAACCGAAGTACCTGCGGTTTTTCCAGGCCCGCCTGGAACCGGCGGAATGAGCTTCAGGGGAGGCGGAAAGTCGCGGTGGGATTCGATGCGGGGCTTTTTTGCGCGATGCGCGATATTGCCCTTGCGTTCGGGAACAAACGGTCTATATTAATAGATCCGGAATGACAACTGCTTCGTTTTGGACT
Organism: Syntrophobacterales bacterium Delta_01; assembly: GCA_001603845.1. Taxonomy (GTDB): domain Bacteria; phylum Desulfobacterota; class Syntrophobacteria; order Syntrophobacterales; family Syntrophobacteraceae; genus SbD1. The sequence goes on from LUZZ01000030.1 coordinate 27,021, forward strand.
CCTGCTTTGATCTTTTAAATCCTGAAGAAGAAGACTGACGGGCCGATGGTGCGGCGGTTGCCCCGCGCGCGAAGCGATGTGGCTTGACGCTGGCTGGCTTTCGTGCGGAGTTTCGCTCCGGCTGTCGGATTTTTTCGGGTCTTGAAAAAAAGCGGTTGACATCCGGTTAAGTTGTAGTATCCTGACTTGATTGCGCTTGGAACGGAATAGGGAAAATATGGTTGACAAGCGCGGGATAGTTCTGATAGTCTAGATAGTCCCTGGTGCGATAGGGGGCTTGCTCTTTGGAAACTAAATAGCGGATGGATTGTGCTGGGCCTAAGTAAGGATTTTAGGGTTTAACTGGAGAGTTTGATCCTGGCTCAGAATAAACGCTGGCGGCGTGCCTAACACATGCAAGTCGAACGAGAAAGCCCGGCTTCGGTTGGGCGAGTAAAGTGGCGCACGGGTGAGTAACGCGTAGGCAACCTACCCCTGTGTTCGGGATAACAGAGCGAAAGCGCTGCTAATACCGGATGTGGCGGTGAGGCGATGGTCTCATCGTCAAAGTCGGCCTCTCGAAGAAGCTGACGCGCGGGGATGGGCCTGCGTCCTATCAGCTAGTTGGTAGGGTAACGGCCTACCAAGGCGACGACGGGTAGCTGGTCTGAGAGGATGATCAGCCACACTGGCACTGGAATACGGGCCAGACTCCTACGGGAGGCAGCAGTGAGGAATTTTGCGCAATGGCCGCAAGGCTGACGCAGCAACGCCGCGTGGGTGAAGAAGGCCTTCGGGTCGTAAAGCCCTGTCAGGTGGGAAGAACGAGCGGGTGGCGAATACCCTCCCGCAGTGACGGTACCACCAGAGGAAGCACCGGCTAACTCCGTGCCAGCAGCCGCGGTAATACGGAGGGTGCGAGCGTTATTCGGAATTACTGGGCGTAAAGCGCGTGCAGGCGGGTGGACAAGTCTGATGTGAAAGCCCCGGGCTCAACCTGGGAAGAGCATTGGAAACTGTTCATCTTGAGTGTTGGAGAGGAAGGGGGAATTCCCGGTGTAGAGGTGAAATTCGTAGAGATCGGGAGGAATACCAGTGGCGAAGGCGCCCTTCTGGACGACAACTGACGCTGAGACGCGAAAGCGTGGGGAGCAAACAGGATTAGATACCCTGGTAGTCCACGCTGTAAACGATGAGCACTAGGTGTAGCGGGTACTCATTCCTGCTGTGCCGCAGCTAACGCGTTAAGTGCTCCGCCTGGGGACTACGGTCGCAAGACTAAAACTCAAAGGAATTGACGGGGGCCCGCACAAGCGGTGGAGTATGTGGTTTAATTCGACGCAACGCGAAGAACCTTACC
>LUZZ01000331.1 GCA_001603845.1 Syntrophobacterales bacterium Delta_01
ACCATCTTCCTGTTCAGCGCCGTGTCCATCGGCGTCGTGGTGCACGTGGCCAAGGTCCACCTGCCGAACATTAGCACGGAATACCACGACCTGCTGTTCCTCAGCGTGGTGCTCATCATCCTGCTGTCGCTTTCGCGGGCGGGGCTGTGGGTCGGGGACCTCATCGGGGAGAGCTACGGGCCTATTTCCGCCAGGACCTTCATCTACGCGGTCCCCCTCACCGCGGGCGCCATGATGGCCTGCATCTTCTTCGGGGTGACCGTGGCGCTTATATTTTCGCTCATTTTCACGCTCTTTGCCGGCATGATCTTCGGCAAGGACTTCGGGATGTTTTTCTACTTCATGATCGGCTCCTTCGTGGCGGCCCACGGGGTATCGCCGTGCAGGAACCGCATGGCGCCCATAAAAGCGGGTCTGCTGGTGGGGACCGCCAACGTCATCCTGATTGCTCTGAGCGCATTTTTGCAGGACCAGTGGGTATTCATGAAGGCCCTGACCGATGCGTTTTTCGGGTTCTCGGGCGGGGTTTTCGCGGGGGTCCTGGTGACCGGCCTCACTCCGCTCGCCGAATTCGCCTTCGGCTACACCACCGACATCAAACTGCTCGAACTGGCCACCATGGACCAGCCTCTCCTGCAAACCCTCATGGTGGAGGCGCCGGGGACCTACCACCACAGCATCATTGTCAGCAACATGGTGGAGGCGGCCGCAAAGTCCATCGGGGCCAACTCGCTCCTGGCCAAGGTCGCCGGCTACTACCACGATATCGGCAAGACGAAAAAACCGCTCTACTTCATCGAAAACCAACTGGGCATCGAAAACCGGCACGAAAAGCTGGCCCCCTCGATGAGCAGCCTGATCCTCATCTCCCACGTCAAGGACGGGGTCGACCTCGCCCGCCAGCACCACCTGGGCCGGGAGATCATCAATATCATCAGCCAGCACCACGGGAAGAGCTTCATATCGTATTTTTACAACAAGGCCCTGGAAGCGCGCGAGAAGTCCCAGAACACCAAGGCGTCGGTGCTGCCCCCCATAGACATGGACGATTACCGCTATCCCGGCCCGAAACCGCAGACCAAGGAAGCGGGGCTGGTGATGCTCGCCGACGTGGTGGAAGCGGCGGCGCGCTCCCTTACCGAACCTACCCCGGCAAGGATCCAGGGCCTGGTGAACCGGCTCATCAACAACATCTTCAGCGACGGGCAATTGGACGACTGCGAGCTTACCCTCAAGGACCTCAACCAGATCGCCAAACACTTCAACCAGATTCTTGCCACCATCCACCACAAGCGGATTGAATACCCCGTCACCAACGGCAAAGGAAAACCGGATGCCCCTGATCCAGGTCAGCGTGAACCAAAGCAGGATAAAGACCGATCCGGAGCGGGTCGAGAAAGCGGCAGAACGGACCTTAAACGCCTTGGGATACACTGAGTCGGAACTGAGCGTCCTGATCGTGGACGACGTCGAGATGGCCGACCTCAACCTGCAGTACCGCCAGGTGGGCCACGCCACCGACGTGCTCTCGTTCCCGATGCTCGAAGGCGAATTTTCCGACGTTGCCCCGGAAATGCTGGGAGACGTGGTCATATCGGCCGAAACCGCCCATGAGATGAGCCGGCAGACCGGCGCGCCGTTCGATTCGATCATGGACCTGCTCCTGGTCCACGGCATTTTGCACCTGGTGGGCTACGATCACGAAGCGGGGGAAGAGCAGGCCCTGGAGATGAAAAGAAAAACGGAAGAAATCCTGACCGCCCTCGGCCATTCCGGCGTGGAGTTCGGGTGGTTTTTCGACGCGGCGCAATGATACCGGATAGTCGATGGTGAATGCTCGGCAAGAGGCGCCGGATGCAGACGGAAATCCCGGAAACAGCCGGGAAATGTAGGGTGGGCACGGCCGTATCGTGCCCACCGCCCTTCATCCGAAATGGTGGGCACGGTGAAGCCGTGCCCACCCTACATTTCCGTTCCGGCCCCGGCGATTGAGTATCCGGCATCCACGAACCGGCATCCGCACCTGTGAAAGGAGAAGCTTTGGCAAGACTTGCTGTAAACGTGGATCATATCGCCACGGTACGACAGGCCCGGCTGGCAAAGGAACCGGACCCGGTGACGGCGGCGGCTTTGGCTGAACTGGGAGGGGCGCACGGAATCGTCGTGCACCTGCGGGAGGACCGCCGGCACATCCAGGACCGGGATGTCGCCATTTTGCGGGAAACGGTAAAGACCAAGCTCAACCTGGAGATGGCCGCCACCAGGGAGATCGTTGAAATCGCGCTCAAAATCAAGCCCGATGTGGCCACGCTGGTCCCCGAGAAGCGCCAGGAACTCACCACCGAGGGCGGGCTGGACGTCACCGCTTTCGAAACCCCGCTCAAGGAGGTCGTGGCTTCGCTCCACGGGGGTGGGATTGCGGTGAGCCTGTTCGTCAATCCCGACGCGAAACACATCAAGACCGCTCACCGGCTGGAAGCCGACTACGTGGAGCTTCACACCGGAATTTTTTCCGAAGCGCGTTCCTTTGCACGCCGCCAGGAAGAATACGAACGCATCGTGACCGCGGCACGCCTGGCACGGAAGCTGGGCATCGGGGTGCATGCCGGCCACGGCGTGGACTACCAGAACATTTTCTGGCTCCGCAACGTGACGGAGGTCGAGGAATTCAGCATCGGCCATTCGATCATAGCGCGGGCGGTCCTGGTGGGAATGGAGCGGGCCGTGCGCGAAATGCTCGAACTGGTGAGCTGAGCCGGGGGGCGGGCGCGGATGCCGATCTACGGTGTCGGGATAGACCTGGTGCGAATCGACCGGATAGAGTCGATGTTCAAGCGGTGGGGCGGGCGCTTCGAGGCGCGCGTGTTCACCGAGGCGGAGATAAGTTTCTGCTCGCAGAGGAAAAACCGGGTTTCGTGCCTGGCCGTGCGTTTTGCGGCCAAGGAGGCTTTTGTGAAGGCGCTGGGGCTGGGGCTCAGGAAACCGGTCCTGTGGCACGACGTCGAAGTGCGCAACGACACGCTCGGAAAGCCGGAGATCGTGCTGTCCGAGCGAGCGCGCCGGTACTGCGCGGAATCGGGCATTTGCTCCTGGCACCTGAGCCTCACCGACGACGGCCAGTACGGAGCGGCGGTGGTGGTGATCGAGAGCTGAGCGCCGGTCAGGACCCGGCGAAGAGCTGCACGCAGACGTAGTCGTAGCACGCGATGCCGACCCGGTTGAAGTGCGGGTTCATCAGGTTTTTCCGGTGTGAGGGGCTGTTCATCAGCGCCCGGTGTAGGTGTTCGGGGCTGTCCATCCCCTTGACCAGGTTCTCGCCCGCCCACCGGTACGGATAACAGCGCTTGATGAGGGCCCAGGCGGGATGGCTGCCGGTCACCGGGTCCTCGTGGTCGAAATAACCCCGGTTCACCAGGTCTTTGGCCCTGAGGAAGGCCTTGCCCGCCAGGCAGCGGTCCCAGGTCAGGTTGCGGTTCGCTTTCCGGGCCAGCCGGTAGAGTTCGAACGCCTTGCGCTCTTCGGATGCGTCCGGGTGCGACGACGGCCTGTTCGACGGCGGCGGCGGAATATGGGAAGCGGACCGGGTCCCCGCGGGCGTCCACAACCACCACAAAACAAAAACAGCCAGGATAACGACAGCCTTTTTCATTCACCTCTTCCCAAAACGGCCGCGCTCCGCCTGTCTTCGCAGAAACGGGAGGGGGGCCGAGGATCTCATTCGCGCTTTTTACGTGCCGCCCGCGCTTTTTGCAACAGAAATGATTCCGGCCCCGCTCTCCGCATCGCTACCGCCAGTCGTCCCGGTCCCGGTAACCGGGGGCGTGGTACCCTCCGTACGGGCCGTAGCGGTAAGGATGATCGTAATGATAGTGGTACCCCCTCTCGTAGCCGTCGTAGTACGGGTAGTAGGGGTCGTAGATACAGCCCGCCGCTCCCAGCAGGAAGACGCCGAGCAATAATATTCCGTAAAGAATTTTTTTCATTTTTCCCTCGTTTTCGCCGGCCGGATCGGTGCATGCCGCCTTTGTATAAGGTAATTGCGCCGCCGGAGCCGAATCAAGGGTCCGGGGACGCCAATGCTGTTAACTTTAGGGGCGACGCTCCATGGACTCCCCTCCCCTGGCGCAATGCTCTTGACTTTAGGGGTGTCGTTCTATGAACTCCCCTCCCTTGGCGCAATGCCGTTAACTTTAGGGGCGACGCTCTATGAACTCCCCTCCCTTGGCGGGAGGGGCAGGGGGAGGGGGAGGAGCCTAAAGTCAACAAAACTGAGGGGGCGTGCGGCGGCGTGCCGGTGAAAACAGGGGAACGGAAGCGGGGGAAATGCGAAAGGCCCGGCGGCATGGCCGGGCCTTTCGATTTTTCGAGCGGCACCCGGGAAGGGATCAGCCCTTCTTTTCCGTTTTTTCGAAAGATTTCTTTTCGCCACACTGCGGGCATTTCTGGGGCTTGCACCGGGCGTCTTTTTCGAACCCGCAATTGCTGCATTTGAAAACGGCCATGTTCCACCTCCATGCGGATTTCAGGATTTCGTAAGGATAAAAATTCCCGGCCGGGATGCAAGATGGGCGGCTCGATTTGTGCGCCGGGAACGGGCGACGCCGCAGTTCCCGGCGCGCTTGCGCGCGGGCGCGGGAGGGCGGGAAATCCCCGGTCCGCCGGCGTTTGTGCCGCGGCTCGCAAACCGGCCCGCACCGCAGTGCGTTTGTACCCGGCGGAACTTTGTGCACTTTTATACTTGACAAAACGCGGATTGTTACAGTAGGTTGTCGGCGCGTGTGGGAAGCCTATGCATTCTTGGTCTTTTTAGCACAAACAGATATCAAGGTTTTGGAGTAAAAATGTCAACGTAGTCCAAACCTTACATCCGCCCATATCCGCTCCTTTCTTTTTTGTTAATCACAGGAATCCGTGAGTTTTGATTTTCAGCCGCCCTCTTGGAGCGAGACGGATTACCCCGCGTGGAAGAGGGCCGTTCTTTGTTCTTTTGAAAAGGTTCGGGCCCGCAGGGCCATAGGCTTGGTTAAAGTTACTCCGGTTTGATAATGATTTTCAAAAAAAGTAGGAGGAGGATTTCCAAGGGAATCAACGTCAGTCGGGTTTGTATGGGGCTCCCCCGGCCCCGCGTGTTTTCCGCTTCTTACATCCAAACACCTAATAGGAGGACTAAATGAACGCTAGCACGATCACCATTTTCGCTCTTGCATGTGGTGGTCTCGGTGTTCTCTACGCGTTGGTTACCGCCGCATGGGTAACCAAGCAGAGCGCCGGTTCCGAAAAGATGCAGGAGATCTCGGATGCAGTCCGGGAAGGCGCGACGGCATTCCTGAACAGGGAATACAAGACCGTTGCGGTGGTGGCCGTTATCCTTGCCGCACTGCTCACTTACCTGGGCATGTGGACGGCAATCGGCTTCATCGTGGGCACGGTGGGTTCGGCCCTGGCCGGCTACATCGGCATGATGGTATCCGTCAAGGCTAACGTCCGCACCACCGAGGCGGCGAAAAAAGGTCTCCAGACAGCTCTGTCCGTTGCCTTCAAGGGCGGCTCGGTAACCGGCATCATGGTGGTTGGCCTGGGTCTTCTCGGCATCACCGCCTACTATATAATCGTCAGGACGTATGCACCCGTCGAGGATGCTTTCCATGCCCTGGTGGGCCTCGGCTTCGGATGCTCGCTGATGAGCGTGTTTGCCCGTATCGCCGGCGGCATCTACACCAAGGCTGCGGATGTTGGCGCCGACCTGGTCGGTAAGGTCGAGGCCGGAATTCCCGAAGACGATCCCAGAAACGCCGCCGTTATCGCCGACAACGTGGGCGACAACGTGGGTGACTGCGCCGGTATGGCGGCAGACCTTTATGAAACCTACACCGTGACCCTGGTGGCGGCGATGCTGCTGGCCAAGACAATTTACGGGCCGGACAGCGGCTGGGTGGAATTTCCTCTGCTGATCGGCGGCATCTCGATCGTCGCTTCGATCATCGGCACCTACTTCGTGCGCCTCGGCAAGTCCGAATACATCATGGGCGCTCTGTACAAGGGCCTTGCGGTAGCCGGCATCCTGGCCGCCGTCGCCTTCTATTTCGCTTCCCAGTGGTTCCTGAAGCTGGAAGGGGTCCAGCCCATATTCACGCCGATGGGAGTTTTCACGACGGCGTTTATCGGTCTGGCGCTCACCGGCCTGATCGTTATGATCACCGAGTATTTCACCTCCAAGAGCTTCAACCCGGTTAAGCACATCGCCGCAGCCAGCGTTACCGGCCACGGCACGAACGTCATCGCCGGCCTGGCGGTCAGCATGAAATCCACGGCTGCCCCCGCCCTGGTAATCTGCGGCGCCATCATGTGGGCGTTCCAGCTTGGCGGCGGCTTTTCCGGAAACGCGGGCGGCGGTCTTTTCGCCATCGCCCTGTCCGCCGTTGCGATGCTCTCCATGACCGGTATCGTGGTTGCCATTGACTCCTACGGTCCCATCACCGACAACGCGGGCGGCATCGCCGAAATGGCCGAACTGCCCGACAGCGTGCGTGCCATCACCGATCCCCTGGATGCGGTGGGCAACACCACCAAGGCCGTCACCAAGGGCTACGCAATCGGTTCCGCCGCTCTTGCCGCCCTGGTGCTTTTTGCCGAATACTCCCGTTCCTTCACCGGCCAGATCACGTTCGACCTGTCCAATCCCAAGGTCATCGTAGGTCTTTTCATCGGCGGCCTGCTGCCGTTCTTCTTTGGGTCTTTGCTGATGGAAGCCGTGGGTAAGGCCGCTGGCGGCGTCGTGGAAGAAGTGCGCCGCCAGTTCCGCGAGTTCCCGGGCATCATGGACTTCACCCAGAAGCCCGAATACGGCAAGTGCGTGGATATCGTTACCAAATCCGCCATCAAGGAGATGATGCTTCCGGCCCTGATCCCGGTTATCGCCCCCATCGCGGTCGGCTTCCTGATCGGTAAGGAAGCCCTGGGCGGCGTGCTCATCGGCAGCATTGTCACCGGGCTTTTCCAGGCCATCGCCATGACCAGCGGCGGCGGCGCCTGGGATAACGCCAAGAAGTTCATCGAAGACGGCATGTACGGCGGCAAGGGTTCCGACGCCCACAAGTCGGCGGTCACCGGCGACACCGTAGGCGACCCGTACAAGGATACGGCCGGCCCCGCGATCAACCCGATGATCAAGGTCATCAACATCGTGGCCCTGCTGATCGTGCCGTTGCTCAAGTAGGAAGTCATTCCGCGCTTGAAAAAGCGTTTCAAAAAAACCGGCGGTCCCGCAAAGGACCGCCGGTTTTTTTTAATATGGAGCCGGAATCGGGAAGGCGTGCAGGGCGCGGCCTCATCGTGCCCGCGCCACCCGCAGGGAAAACAGGGGGCTCAAAACGCCCGCCCACCCCGCACACGGGGGCAAGACGGGGCCGGTGCGACCTACATCTTGTACTTGCTGAAATCGGACGGATCGAGCTTATCGAGCATCTCCGCCCACTGTTCCTTGTTTTTTTCGTCGAATGCGGGCTTGATATCGTCGGATTTGAGGTATTTCGTAATCACCTCGTCCTTTACGAAAATGGGGGCGTTGGTGCGCAGCGCTATGGCGATGGCGTCGCTCGGCCGCGAGTCGATCGAACTCAGCCGTTCGCCGTCCCGGATGTAGATGAGGGCATAGTAGGTGTTGTTTTTCAGGTCGCAAACCTCGATGCGCTCCACCTTGACGTTGAGGTGATCGAACAGGCTCCGGATGAGGTCGTGGGTCATCGGCCGGGGAAACTGGATGTTTTCGAGCTCGGTGGCGATGGCCGTGGCCTCCAGAATGCCGATCCAGATCGGCAGAGTCGTTTCATCCTGAACGTCTTTGAGCACCAGGATGGGAGTGTTGGAATGCGGATCCATCACCAGCCCCGTGACTTTCATCTGCTTGAACATGTTTGCCTCCACCGTGCCATGCCTGCGGCAGGCTGTCAGGTTGGATGTGCATTGGGAGTTTACAGGGTTAATTTTCTCCCGGCTGCGGGCCGCCCTCCGAAGCCCCGGCCAGTAGAAGTCCCTTCAGGGAATGGGAATATGCCCCTGTGATCTTTACCCTGGCAATCTGACCGCAGATACCGGGGGATGCCTCGAAATTGACGATCCGGTTGTGCGACGTGCGGCCGGTCATTCGGGCCTCCGACGTTTTGCTCGGCCCCTCCACCAGCACCTCGCGCACCCTGCCCACTTCGGCCAGGTTCTTCTCCATGCTGACCGCTGCCTGGAACCCCTGAAGTTCGACGAGCCGGCGCGCTCCGGTTTCCGGCTCGACCTTGTCCGTAAAGGACGCGGCCCGCGCGTGCGGGCGGTCGGAGTACCGGAAGGAAAAAAGATTGTCGAATCGGACCTGTTCGAGCAGGTCCATGGTCTTGCGGAAATCTTCTTCGGTCTCGCCGGGAAAGCCCACGATGACATCGGAGGTGAGGGCGATCTCCGGGCACATTTCCCTGAGGCGGCCGACCTTCTCCAGGTAGTGTGCGACCGTGTATCCCCGGCCCATCCGGGCAAGGACCCGGTCGGAGCCCGACTGCACCGGCAGGTGCAGGTGCTTGCACAGTTTGCCCACCTGTGCAAAACAGCGCATCAGCTCTTCGGTCAGGTCCTTGGGGTGCGAGGTGGTGAACCGGATGCGCAACATCCCGGTCTCTTCCGCAATGCGGCGGATGAGGTCCGCAAAGGTGATCTTTTCGTCGAGGCCCCTTCCGTACGAATTCACGTTCTGCCCCAGCAGGAGCACTTCCCGCACCCCCGCGGCCTCCAGCAGCCGGATCTCCCGCAGGATATCCGGGTAGGGCCTGCTGCGCTCGCGGCCCCGCACGTAGGGCACGATGCAGTACGTGCAGAAGTTGTTGCACCCCTGCATCACGGTGACCGGCGCGGTGAGGCTGCCGTCGGCGAAGATCCCGCGGTCGTCTTCTCCGGGCTCCCGCGTGTCCGTGTCCGGGAGGCAGGCCGCCCGCCCGCCCGTTTCGTTTATCTTTTCAAGGAGCCGTGCGATGGAGCCCACCGCCCTGGTTCCCAGCACCAGGTCGAGATGGTCGAACCGGTCGAGAAGTTTCTCCCCGAGCTGCTGGGCGACGCACCCGCCGGCGACGATCTTGAGAGAAGGCTTTTTCGCTTTCAGCCGCCTCAGGCTGCCGATAAACGAATGCACCTTCTGCTCCGCCTTGTCCCGGACCGAGCAGGTGTTGAGAAAAATTACGTCCGCCTCCTCCATGTCGCTCACCGGCATGTAGCCCAGAGGCGCGAGCAGCCGGCGCACCCGCAGCGAATCGTATTCGTTCATCTGGCAGCCGAACGTGCGAATATAGAGATTGAGCGGCTTTTGAGTCTGCCTGAGGGGCTCCGACATAGAATCTTATTCACCGGAAGTTGAATTATCTGCGCGGCCGGCGGCCCCCGACCCGGTTTCCGAATCGGCAAGGCGCAGCATCATGGCCCGCATGATTCTTCGCGCTGTATCCGGATAATCGCGTATGAGCAGGTCGAGGTCCCCGTAGCTGTAAATCTCTACCACGCTCTCCCCCATGCTGGTGATGCAGGACTGCCTGGGAAGTTCGGTGAGACCCGCCACACAACCGAAAAAATCGCCCGGCTTCTCTATCCGGGCAATTTCTCTCCCGTGCATCGTAACCCGTAATCCCCCCTGAGTCGAGACCAGCCTGTAAAATTCCGCCCTGCGCGTGTTTTGGTCCCGTATCACCTGGCCGTCGCCGAAAAAACCGACCCGTATGACGTCCATCATCATGGCATTGGGGCTGTCCATCAAAAAATAGCTGGTCTGGGTCAACTGGTGCAGGGTGGACATCAGGATGCTCTGGACCATCCTGGGGCTTTCCCGGATGAGATGATCGAGCGCCTCCGGGCCGTACTTCGCCACCCGGCACCGGTCCATGGCCAGAGCGGTGTAGTACGACGGTTTCCTGAAAACCAGGTTCTCCAGGCCGAAAATATCCTGCTCGCCGAGGACCCTGATCTTTTTGCCGTGCTGCACGAGCCTTACCCGGCCACTGAGGATGACAAAGAAAAACGGGGTCTGTTCGCCCTCCCGCAATACCTCGTCGCCGTTGCTGAACCAGGTTACCTCGGTGGCGCGGGCCGGATTTTTGGCGGGGTCCCCGTCGAACGTCAGGGCTGAATCATCCATGGCTGCCTCGGTAAGGAACAACGTTGTGAAAGAATCCGGGGAAGGCGGGGCGGCTCCCGAAAAGCCCTGGCAGAGGCGCGCCGAGTCCCGGGAAAGCATCAAGATATTCAAAAGGGTTATTCGGTGCTTTTTCAGTTCTCCATGAGAATTCTTAGTCAATATGCCCCGGCAATGCAAGCAAATTGCGGACGACGAAATGCGGCGTCGGGGGAGTGCCGCAGGCGGTTTTACAAGGGGTGGCAAGCGATTGCGAGGTCGAGAAAATACGGGCGCGGGGTTTGTTGAAACTAACTTTCTTTCTGTTTCGAGAGCTTCCGGTCCGACCACCTTTTGAAAAATCCGGTGACCTTGGACGGGGCGGGCTCCTCCACCAGCCTGAGTTTCCCACGGCGGTGAAGAGCGAGTTGCAGGCACGCCCTGAGGTGCCCGCACGGCAGGCATTCCTGCCGCGGGTGCATGATTCCGTCTTCATCCTGGGGACAGACCAGATCTCCATCTCCGAAGCAGTCCGGGCGTGGCCCGGATGCCGGTTCGGAGGAATGATCGAATGGCTCCGGTTCGTTCATTTTCAGTTTCCAGCAGTATCCACTATTCGAGTATTTCGAGCACCGCGCGTTTTTTGAGCTTGGTTGCGGCGGCGTTGACGATGGTCCGGATGGCGTGGGCATTTCGGCCTTCTTTGCCGATGATCTTTCCCAGATCGTCCTTGGCGGCGCGCAACTCGATCACCGAAATCTGGTGCCCACATATTTCCTTTACCACGATTTCTTCAGGGTGTTCCGCAAGGGATCGGGCTATGAACTCCACCAGCTCTTTTATTTGAATATCATCTTCCATGAATGTCAACTCCCTTCGTGGGCGGGTCTGAAATGAAAAGACGAGAATTCCGGGAAATTAGGACAAATAAATCCGGTCAGCGTAGGCCAGCACGATTGGAAAACACCGGGAACGGCTAAAAGCGCTGGAGCGGCGGAGGAACTCGAACCTGGCAAACTTCGGATCGGTTACTTGTGAAAATTATTAAAAAGTTGTATGTGTGTCAACTGAATTTTCGAGTATAAATAGGAAGTTACATAAAGAAAACGATCACAAGCTTTCGGTGTTTTTTTGTCTCCGCACTCCGTGCCGGGAGGGAAAGAACGCCCGGAAGCACAGGTAACCAGGCGAACTTACGGGACCTTTTTTCGGGAATTCTTTGGGTTCGGCCGATGGAAACGGCGCTTTTCCATCGGAAAGTGATGCAATAATTGCACTATTTTGTTATAAGCCGGGCACGAGGGATGGCGCTGTACGCTGAAAATCCCCGACAAACCCAGGAAAACAGTAAAAAATGGCTGACGATTTTCCAAGCTGGCTTGGGGACCGGCCGATGGTTGAATCGATCATTGTCGATCTGCCGCCTCCCAGCCTCAAAGACAATACGGGCGACCTGGACCGGCTGGTGCGCGCCCTGGTGCAAAACGGGTACGCCCCCGTAAGGATGCGGCCCTCCGGCATGGGGGACCTGTCCCGCGCAATCCGGGAGTTCGACTACCGGCTGAAGGCCGTCGTGGGGTTTTCGGGCGATTTCTGGGAAGTGCTCGATATTTTGCCGGCGTCTTCCGATGCTCCCCTGCTGGGCGTGGCGATCGACCTGGGAACCACGAGCATCGCGGTGCGCATTCTGGACCTGGTGCAAAGGCGGCCGGTATCCGAGGTGTGCATCCAGAACCCGCAGATCACTCACGGCGAGGACATTCTGAGCCGCATTCTTTTTGCGCGCAGCGCCGGCGGGCTGGAGACCCTGCGGAGCCTGACGGTCCGCGCCTGCCGGGACGCCGTGGAAAGCGCGCTGGAAGCGCGGGAATTCTCATTTCGAAACGTCTACGCGCTGGCCTGCGCGGGCAACACCACCATGACCCACCTTTTCCTGGGGCTCGATCCGTCCGGCATATGCAGGGAGCCCTACATTCCGGCGGCAAACACCTTCCCGGTGGATCGCGCCGGGGCGTTCGGGCTGGATTTTCTGCCCAACGCCCTGCTCTATGTTTTTCCCAACGTGGGTTCGTACGTGGGAGGCGATATCGTCTCGGGCATCGTGGCGGCGGGCCTCGACCGGTCGGCCGAGCCGGGGATGCTGGTGGACGTGGGCACGAACGCGGAAGTGGTGC
>LUZZ01000332.1 GCA_001603845.1 Syntrophobacterales bacterium Delta_01
CAGATTTTCGATCTTGAATAGAACGTGATCGGGGATGTCCGATGGCCACTCGGCGGAAAAGCCGGCTTCCCGATGCAGGAAAAGAGAGGCGACGAAAGTCGGGGCACGCTTGATCGCGTCGGCGAAGACCTGGTCGTCATGGACTCCGTACACCGAAGGCTCTGTAAAAAGGACATCGAAGATGACGGCCCGGGCGCCGTGTCGTTTGCAAAAATCAATTACGGGTGCGTAGACTTCGCGGGGCCACGGCCAGGAAAGGCCGCCGGTTTTCCTCCCCCAGTCGAGGCTTGCCTGGTCGAGGAGAATGAGCTTTATCCTGTCGGTGGCCGGACCCGGCCTGGCGAAAGCGTGAACGCGCCAGGCCCAGGTCGCGTGTTCCCATCGGTCCAGGACACCCGTTCCCCAGATCAGAAGGGCGGCCGTCGAAGCGGCCGCTCCTATGAGTATTCCCTCGACAAGCTTTCGTTTCATGCCTGGACTTACGTGCCGGTATCCGAAATTTACACGCCGTTCACAATCTCTTCGAATCTCTGCTGACGCTCAGGCGAAGCCGGCTTTGAGGATTTGACGCCGACCAGCGGTCCCAGATCGGCTATCCTGTCTTTGGGGTCCGGATGGGTTTTGCCGAATCCCGGTCCTCCGGGCCTGACCTGCTTCTGCATCTCCGTCAGCATGGCGACCAGGGCGCCCGGATCATAGCCGACACGGGTGAGGATGGTTACCGCCCCTTTATCCGCTTCGCACTCGAGTTTTCGCGAATAACCGTTATTCATAAGGTTGGTGGTTATATCGCCGATCGAGCCTTCGAACGCTTCCGTCAATTGAGACAGCTGCGCCGGGCCGTAAGACCTGGCGGCTTCCGCTGCCAGGATAGTGAATGCGGAAGTGAGTCTGCTTGTCTTGATGGACCTCAATCCGTGCTGGCCTTGGACATGGGCGATTTCGTGAGCGAGCACCGCCGCCAGGGCATCTTCCGTCCTGCATAGCCGAATCATGCCGCGGGTCACCAGGATGAAACCGCCGGGTGCGGCGAACGCGTTGACCTCCTGGGAATCGAGCATCATGAAATGATACCCGCCGAAAGTCTCCGGTCTGTCGGATGCCTGCGCGAGCGTCTGGCCCAGCAGGTTCAGGTAGCGATTGACCTGCTCATCGGAGACCGGCGGATATGTTCCCATTACATTGGCCGCTACCGCCCGCCCTATGTAGTATTCCTGCTCCGGAGTGATATCCTGAAAAGTCTTGCCCACCGCAAACGCGGCACGCGCAACGGAAGCCGCAGGGCCGGGCAGAACACCGCCTGCCGCAGCTCCAATTACGGAAGCCACATTCATGCCGCTTCCGGATTGCGTTGTTTCGCAGCCGGACAGAACCAGCACCGGACTTGCCGCCAACAAGAGAAAGATGAAATATTTCATGGAGTTTCGGAAGAAGTTCATCTGGCACCTCCTTCCGTTGGTTTGACATTTCCTTCGGTGAGAAATTGGACCATCTCTTCCCGGGTCACCCGCATCGATTCCATGCGGTTTACCGAGGCATAATCCGCTTGGCGATGCGCCGACCTGTAGCGGGATTCGACGTCGGCATTAAAACCCTTCCCGGCAAGAGCGATTTCCTGGCCGCTTGCGGCCTGCGGCGCCTGTCCCCCAACTCCCAGAACAACCTGCTTTTTGGTGAGTGCCGACTGGTGAAGCCAACCCTGGTTGCTCCTGCAGTCTTTTACATTCGCCCAGTCACCCTTTTGCTCCAGTACGTTTACCCGATCACCGTAACCGACCGGAGCGACAATTGCCCCCAGGAATGACGGCGTCTCCCGCAGTTGTGCCTCCTTGACCTGCACACTCATCACTCCCAGGTCCGAGCACGTGACCCCGGCCGTGCCCACCATGAAGGCGCACAATAGCATGATTCTGATAACCTTCATCGCTTTCCCCCTCTTTTTTATGTGAAAACGATCGGTAACTATAAGAGATCGGCTTTTTTGCTGAATTTCTTTAGCGGAATCCACATTTCAAGAGTGCTTCAGTGCAACTCCGGCGGATTCGACCAATGAAAAAGCGCGGGGAAAGGCTTCCGGAGCCGTTGCCGAAATCCAAAATCTCGGTCGGGTACCGCAAAATAGCGTAGACCGCTCCCTTCCCCTGGTGGGAAGGGCTCAATGCTGTTGACTTTAGAAGCGACGTTCCATGGCCCCCCTCCCTTGGCGGGAGGGGCAGGGGGAGGGGGTTGATATCGCTCGGTTTTTCACCC
>LUZZ01000333.1 GCA_001603845.1 Syntrophobacterales bacterium Delta_01
GATTGCGGCCGGGGGCCGGCTTCGGGGTAGGGGGCCGGCGGGACGCTCGGCGCCACCTTGTGGGCAACCGGTGCCGGCGGCGGTGTCTTGACGGTGTTCGCCGTGGTGGCGCAGCCGGCAAGGGCGGCGCCGAGGACTAGAAGCGGCAGGATTTCGGCCGCCAGGCGAAAGATTCGGCTGCTTGTGCGGTGCATTGACGTTCTCCCGGATATTGCTTCACCCGAAAAGACTCGGGACTCGTCCCCGAATCCGGCGGGTCTTCGTTTTCTCTGGTTCTGTTATTGCCTACGGGATGGCCCGTACCGTCTGCGAGTCCACCACCCGGCAGACGATTGATTTTTTGGACGACACGTTGATCACCGACAGGGAATCGCCCACGCACCCGTCTTCTTTGGCCTGCCCCTTCGCCGTCACCTGGATACCGGGCTGGAGGTACACGATGGTCACCGGGTCGCCCCGTTTGAGCACCAGGGGCTTGTCCAGGTTTTTGAGTTCTATGGGCTGGTGCATGCCGATGTTTCGGATCACCCGCCGGTTTTCCACCTGGTCGAGGCGGGTGGCGAAGCGGTCGGGGGCTTCGGTGATGTCGATCCTGCGGACCTCCAGGTCGGAAGGCCCGATGATGTCGTTTTGCTTGAGGGGCCGGGAGGCGAGGTAGACGTTCCCGAACACCTCGACTCTGCCCACCACGCCCAGCGTCCGCACTTTTTCACCGTTTATGTAAAATTCGATCTGCGCCGTGACGTTTCCGATGTACCGTTCTTTGGGCGAAGAGGGCGTCACCACCCAGCTCAACTGCCCCACCGGGACCAGCGGAAGCCCCGAGAAATGGACCCTCTGGACCGTTATCTCCTGCTGCTTCCAGGGGGAGTTCTGGGAGACGAACTTTTTGAAGATGTCTTCCACCTGTTCCTGGGTGATCTGCACGGACTCGCGCCTGACGACGATCCTGTCCGGGATGTCCAGCTTGATCTCGGAAGCGTCCACTCCCCTGGAATCGAAAAGCTTTGCCAGGTAGGCTTTGAGCTGCCCCGGATCGATGTATTTTTCGGACCCCGCCGGGGGGGCTTCCCCGATGTTGAGGTTTTCCGCAATGGAGCGCCACTCGGCGGGCAGGGTATCCTTTTCCAGGATATCGGCCAGGGTGACATCTTTTTGACGTACCGTCACATCCCTGTGGATGCGGACTTCGGAAATGCCGGGCGCGCACCACGCGGTTCGGGCGCCGGAAAGCGGGGACACCGCCCCAACGAGCAGCACCGCGGCCGCGACGGCGAGACGGGAAAACATCGGCCAGCGCATCAGGTTCCCTTTCCGGGCATCAGCCCCTTACGTTATTGGCCATGTGAAGCATGTCGTCAGCGGCCTTGATGACCTTGGAATTCGCCTCGTAGGCCCGCTGGCTGAGGATCATGTTCACCATTTCTTCGACCACGTTGATGTTGGAGCTTTCCAGGAACCCCTGGAGCAGCGTGCCCACGCCTTCGGTTCCCGGGGCCAGTTCGGTCACCTCCCCGGACGCCGGGGTGGACACGAAATTGTTTTGCCCCGCGGCCATGAGGCCCGCCGGGTTGGGGAAGCTGTACAGCTTCAAGTTGACCGTCCCCAGCACCTTGCCACTGGAATCGAGCGCCGTGAGGGTGCCGCCCGGTTCGATATTGATGGTAGTGGTGCTCTTGGGGATCAGCACCTCGGGCTGAACCCGGTTGCCGGAGGCATCGGTGACGTATCCGTCCTGGTCGGTCTTGAAGCTGCCCGAACGGGTGTAGACCTCCTGGGTGCCCCGCAGTATCTTGAAAAAGCCCTTGCCCTCGATCGCCAGGTCCAGGTTGTTGTCCGTTTCGGTAAAGTTGCCCTGGGTGAATACCTTGTCCACGGACATGGTTTTGGTGCCCATGCCGATCTGCACACCGGTGGGGACCTTGGTGTTGTCGGCGGTTTCCGCCCCGGCCGGCACCAGGTTCTGGTACATCAGGTCGGCGAAATTGCCGCGGCTGCGCTTGTAGCCGGTCGTGTTGGCGTTGGCCAGGTTGTTGGCGATCACGTCCATGTTCATCTGCTGGGCCGCCATGCCGGTTGCCGCCGTCCAAAGGCTTCGCATCGCTTTTCTCCTTTTAAGGGTCCGGGTAGCGCAACAAAGCTATCCGGCGAGTTTCGATATGAGCTGAGCGTCCAGGTCCCTGTCAAATATTTGCAGGGTTTTCTGGTACGCTTCGAAATTCCTGGAAGTTTCCACCATATCGACCATTTCCTCGACCGGGTTGAAGTTGGCGCCTTCCAGCGCCCCCTGGCGGACGGTGCAATCCGTTGCCGCAACGGGCTGCACGTCCTTGGACGTCGGTTCGAAGTAGCCGCCCCGGACCTTCCGGAGGGCGGCTTCCGGCGGGAATTTTACTACGTCGATGGTGTCCACCTTGGTGTCGTCGTCAAATACTTGACCATCTTCCTCGATGCGCAGCGTCTGCGCCTTCTCCACCTTGATGGGGCCGTTGCTCCCCAGGACCGGCCACCCGTCCTGGGTGACGATCTCCTTGTCGGCGTTCAGCTCCAGGTTTCCGGCCCTGGTGTACAGGACGCCCTGGTCGGTCTGCGCTTTGAGGAACCCGGCGCCCACCAGCGCCACGTCGAGCTTGTTGCCCGTTTCGCGAATCGGACCCTGGTCCATGCTGGTGTAGGTCACTTCCTGCAGGAAGTCGTTGAAGCTGACGCCGTCCTTCTTGAATCCCGGTGTGCTGGCATTGGCGATGTTGTTGGCGATCACGTCCATGCGCCTCTGCTGGTGCATCGAGCCGATTGCTGCCGCGTATTGTCCCACTCTCATGGCGACCTCCTTCGGCAAAAAGAGTTAGCAACGAACATGCCGAAGGCGGACCCGCCCGGAAGCGAGCCGGAAAGCGGCCTGATGCGCGGCGATTCTCGCAGGCCCGGAAATTTCTTCCGAACAGGGAGAAAATGCTTGCCGCCCGGACCCATCCGGCGGCATTATTTAAACCGCATGCGGCCATGGCAAAGCAGGAAGCAATTGATTATGTTAATGAGGGAGTGTAAGTTGCCCTGCGCGGTCGCGTTTTGTGTAGAGGCTCGTTCTATGAGCTGTCGGCTTTTTGCCTGGAAGTCCCTCCGCATGGAGCACCGCTTGCCGGCTTTGCATCCAGTTTTAAACGAGGAGAAAACCCATGAATATCTATGTCGGTAATTTGTCGCCGAAGACTTCCGAGCAAGAGCTCAGAGAAGCATTTGAAGCATACGGGGACGTGGACTCTGCCAAGATCATCAAAGATAACTTCACCGGCAAGTCGCGCGGCTTCGGCTTTGTGGAGATGCCGGACCAGGCCCAGGCCCAGGCCGCGATAGCCGGGCTCAACGGAAGTGATCTCGGCGGGTCGGCCCTTACGGTAAACGAAGCAAGGCCGAGGGAGGGCCGCGGAGGCGGCGGAGGCCGCGGTGGTGGCCGTCCGGGCGGAGGCGGCGGAGGCCGTCAGGGATTTGGCGGCGGTGGTGGAGGCCGCAGTGGCGGATTCGGCGGCGGAAGAGGCGGCGGTGGCGGCGGTCGGCGCTACTAGGAGAAGGTCCCGGCGATAAACCGGTCGCGGAGTCGCCGGGGCGGAGGGGTTTGCGCTTTTTCCGGCCCGCGGGAAGGTCCCCTTCTACGGGGCGATCTTTCGCAGGTTGAGGATCAGCTCGATTTCGCCGACCGGCTTTTTCATCCCCTTCGCTATTTCCTGTGCGCTGAGGCCTTTGCTGGCGAGTGCCAGCACTTTTTGCCTGTCCGTTTTCTGAAGATTCGGCGTTTTGGCTGGAGGCGGGACGGCGGGGGATGCGTTTGCCGCCCCGCTTTGGGCCTGCCCCAGCCTCTCCAGCCGGATGCAGAGGTCCTGGGCTTCGCGGATTTGACGGTCCAGCCGCACGGTTATTTGCTGGATCAGTTCCTGGCGCTTTGCCAGGTTTGCCTCGAATTCCTTGGAAATCGCACCGGTTTCCTCAATGATCTTTTCGAAAGATTCGACCAGGGCCGTGTCTTTACGGGGGAGCCTGCGCTTTCTGCCCGCCAGAATGATCGACACCAGCAGGGCCAGGATCACGACGTCCAGGGCCATCTGGAACGTGCCGCTGTGATCGGGCTGCATCGCAAACAGGTTGGAGAGAAATTCCATCCGGTGCCTTTTCTTTCATTCCCACTCCCCGGTCTTTATCCTGCGGGGGTGGGAAGGCCGAGCGTTTTTCAAAGATTTTCGACCTGAGTCAGTCGCAGGGTGTCCGGCTTGCTGTCCGGAAGCTTCGCCCTGAGGAAGTCGAACAGGTCTTTTTCGACAATCTCCTGCCAGGCACGGTGGTTGTTTTTGGAAGCGTCCTGCGCCAGCAGAAAAGCGTATATCGTGTTCCGAAACGCGATGTTGTGTTCCTTGAAGTCGTGGTAGCGCGAAAAGCTGCTGAATGCGATCTCCATCCTGAAAACGGTGATCGTCTTCTGCCCTCCGGTTTCCTCCAGGACGAAAAAGTCGAGCATCTCGCGGTGGTCGGGGATGGGAATGGGCCGCGTTATGCTGGTCACGATCGGGGGCTTTTGCGAGGTTTTCCAGTAGCTTCCCAAAAGCTTCCCGGCGGCGTCCGGCTTTTTTAGCACCACCACCGCGGCAATCGACGCCAGGCACAGCAGGGGAACGGCGAAATAAAGGACCATTCGGACCCGGCCGCGCTTTGCCGGCTTTGCTTCCGAAGGGGAAGGAGCCGCCTCCGCGCTTTGTTCCTCTTCCGGTGCGCCGTCGTCCAGGCCCGGCAGGGAGTCCTCGCGGCCTTCTTCTTCCGCCCCGTCCAATTCCTCCCGGGTGTCCGGGGGCTCGGGCGGCTCATTTGCCGCAGCCTCGCGGGTGTGCTCTGTTTTTTCCGGATCGTCGGCCATCTGTTCCCGCTCTCTCGAAAACCGTGCCTACTTCAGGGCAACGGCCTGGTGGGACTGTCCTCTGCCGGCCTGGAGCGGCCGGAGATCGTTCTGGACGAGGAAGCCCGGCAGGTCTTCCGGTTTGAGCTTCCTGCCCAGCCTGCCCCTGAGCTTGAGGATCGCCTTGGTATGGATCTGGGAAATCCGGGATTCCGTGTATCCCAGGGCCAGCCCGATTTCCTTCATGGTAAGCTCTTCGTAGTAGTAGAGCGAAAGGACGAGCTGTTCCTTTTCCGAAAGGCTTCGGATGGCGTCGGCCAGGTGCTTTTGTATCTCCTTTTTGTAGGCGTGGTCGAAAAGTTCGTCGGAGCCCGAAGAGAGCAGATGCGATTCGCGGTTTTCGCGGATGACGTCATGGATGTTTTCGGGCAGAAAGGAGATGCCCTTGGTCTCGTCCAGCATCTTGTGGAACTCTTCCATGCTCACCTGGAGTTCTTCGGCGATCTCTTCGTCGGTCGGGTCGCGCCCCAGCCTCTGCTCGATGGAGGCCGAGGCCTTCTCCAGCGCCCCGCTCTTCTGCCTGAGCGACCGGGGCACCCAGTCCATCGCCCGGATTTCATCCAGCATGGCCCCTTTGATTCGTATCTTCGCATAGTAGGCGAACGGGATCCCCTGGCTGGAGTCGTATTTCTCGATGGCGTCGATAAGCCCCAGCACCCCGGCGCTTATCAGGTCGTCGACCGAAATGTGGTCCGGAAGCCGCGATATGAGCCTCAGCGCAATGTATTTTACGAGATCGCTGTGTTCGAGCACGGCCCGTTCCTTGTTGCTCTGGGTGCAGCCATCGAGCCCCTGGTTGGCGTATGGTTTTTTGCGTACGGGATAGTACTGTTCCATGAATTACTCTTTCATCTGTTGTCGCCGGGTTCGCGCTTCGGGCCGGGAATCATGCGCCGGCCGGCTAAACGTTTAAAAGCCGTTTCCAGAAGAACTGAATCGTGCCGTGGTTGACGGAGGGCTGTGTCCTCCAGATGTTTTCAGCAATGGACAGGAAGGCCTTCGCCGCGGGCGCTTTCGGAAACGCTTCGAGCAGTGCTTTCTGCTGAATAACGGCCTTGGGGACCGACGCGTCGTAGGGGATGGCCCCCAGGTAGTCGAGGGAGAGCCCGTCCAGGAAATGGTCGGCGACCTTGCTGATCTTGGCGAAGATGGCCTTGCCCGCCGCTTCACCCGCGGAGGAGTTGACGAGCAGGCGGAAGTGGCGTTCGCCGAATTTCGAGTAGAGCACCTTGATGAGGGCGTAGGCGTCGGTCAGCGAAGTCGGCTCGGGAGTCACCACCACGATCTTTTCGTGGGCGGCCAGATTGAAGTAAAGCACGGTGTCGGAGATGCCGGCGCTGGTGTCGATCAGCAGGATGTCGATGTCGGTCTCGATGCCGTCCAGCAGTTCGAGCAGGAGCAGCTTCTGGTCGTCGGTGAGCTTGGTCAGTTCCTGCACGCCGGAACTTGCCGGCATGATCTTGATCTGCCCGGGGCCGTTGACCAGGACTTCCTCGATCCGCTTCTGCCCGTTCAGGACATGGCTCAGGTTGTAGCGGGGGGCGAGGCCCAGCAGGACGTCGATGTTGGCCAGGCCGAGGTCGGCGTCCATGATCAGCACTTTCTGGCCCATCCTGTCGAAGGCCATGGCCAGGTTGATGACCACGTTGCTCTTCCCGACGCCTCCCTTGCCGCTGCTCACCGCCAGGACCCGTACCGGTTTTTGAAGCGCCGGGCCCGGAAAGCAGCATTCCGATTCCAATGCGCCGTTTCCTTTTTTTCTAAGTCCTACCGCCTGGTCCATTTATTTTCCCCCTCCTGTGGAATCAGAGTTTTTGACCGGAAGTAAAAACGAGAGAATTCGTTTCTGGGTTGCCGGCTCGATGTCTTCCGGAACACGCTGCCCGGTTCCCATGAATGCCAGCGGGTGGTCGAACCGGAGGAGCTGGTTGAGCATGCAACCGTGGTGAATGGTTTCGTCGAGCTTGGTGAAAATGAAACTGTGGATATCCATTTCCCGGAAATGGGCAATGGTCTGTCTGAGGTCCTCGTCTTTCGCCGTGGCGCTGAGGACCAGGAAATGGCTGGTGTTGTCGCCTTCAAACACCGAGGCGAAGTGGCGCACGTGCTCGCGGTTGAGGAAATTCCTGCCCGTGGTGTCCACCAGGATGGCGTCGAAATGGCTGAACTCCCGGCACGCCCTGGCGTACTCCTCCTTGCTCTGCGCCACGCTGAAGGGGACCTCCAGGATGTTGGAGTAGGTCTGGAGCTGATCGACGGCGCCGATCCGGTAGGTGTCGAGCGAGATCACGCCGACGTCCATCCGGCGTTTTATCTTGAGATAGGCGGCAAGTTTTGCCAGGGTCGTCGTCTTGCCCACGCCGGTGGGGCCCACGAAGGTGAAGACGGTCCCCGAGGCGCTGCCGGCCGAGATATTCCGAAACGGTTTCGAGAACCGGACCTTGCTCATGAACTGCTTGCAGAAGGCCTCGTACACCCGGCCGGGGTCGTTGGACCCGCCGTTCAGGTCCGAGGCGGCCCGGTTCAGGAGAATGTAGAGCTGCTTTTCATCGAAACCGCGCACCAGCAGGGAATGGTAGAGGTCCGCCAGGGGCTGCCGGGTGTGAAGATCGACGAAGTGGTTCTTGGACGAGATCAGAAGCGACAGGAAGCTCTTAATTTCCTGAATGTCGTTTTTCATCTCCGCCGAAGCGCACTCCCGCGGTGCGGCGGCCTGGTCCCCGGCGGGCGCCGTTTCGGCCCCGCGGTCCATGGCGGCCACCACTTCGAACCCCGGCTCGCCGGAACTGGACGGCGCCTGCCTGCTGCTCAAAATGATGGCGTCCGGGCCGAGTTCCTTTTTCACTCGCGCCAGCGCCCTGTCCATGGTGGCGGCTCTGAAGGTCTTAACCTGCATAATCCATCCTGATAATTCCCACCGAGCGGATCTCGACCGAGTTGCTCAGTTCGTTGTGGCTGACAATGGCAAGGTCGGGCAAAAAGCGTTCCAGAAGCTTTCGAAGATGCCTCCTCACCATGGGGGAGCACAGCAGTACCGGGTGATACCCCAGGCTCACCACGCGTTTTACCTCGTCGCTGGTCGACTGAATGAACTGCTGCAGAAACCCGGGTTCCAGGCTGAGAAACGACCCGTGATCGGATTTCTGGATGCCGCGGGCCAGTTTTTCTTCGAGCCCCTGCTGGAGTGAAAGGACCGGGAACTTGTTGTCTTCGGTTTCGTAGGGGCGCGTAATGGTGCGCGCCAGGGCCTGGCGGACGTATTCGGTGAGCAGATCGGCGTCCTTGGTGAGGTGCGCGTGATCGGCCAGGGTTTCGCAAATGGTCTGAAGGTCGCGAATGGAAACCGACTCGCGGATCAGGTTCTGGAGCACTTTCTGGACCACGCCCGGGGTGAGCAGGTTGGGCACCAGCTCGTCCACCAGCTTGGGCTGCTGGATGGCCAGGTTGTCCAGAAGCTGCTGCACCGACTGGCGGGTGAGCATCTGGTCGGCGTATTTCTTGAACATTTCCGTCAGGTGAGTGGCCACCACCGTGGAGGGGTCGATAACCGTGTAGCCCGCCCGTGCGGCCTCCTCTTTCCTGTTTTCGGGAATCCACACCGCCGGCAGGTCGAAAGCGGGGTCCCGCGTGGGGATGCCGTTGATTTCCACCGTGGTGTCTCCCGCGCTCAGGGCCAGGTAATGCCCGACCATGATCTCGCTCTTGCCCACCGGGTTGCCCTTGAGCAGCAGCCTGTATTCGGAAGGCTTGAGCTGGAGGTTGTCGCGTACGTGCAGGGCCGGGACCAGCACTCCGTATTCCATGGCCAGTTGCTGCCGGATGGCCTTGATGCGCGGCAGCAGGTCGCCCTTTTGCGATTCGTCCACCAGGGGAATCAGCCCGTAGCCCAGTTCGAGTTCGAGAACGTCGAGCGGGGGCGGAAAGTCGGAGCCTTCCTGGGAGGGCTCCATGGCGGGTTCTTCCGAATCGGCCCGCGGCGTGCCTGCTTTTTGCTGCCTGGAAACCATCACCGACAGGCCCATGAGGGCCGATCCCACCAGGAAGAGGGGAAACGCCGGAAACCCGGGGACGATGCACAGGAAATAGAGCATGGCGCCCGTGATGGAGAGCGGCCTGGGGTGCATGCTGAACTGTTTGCCGAAAGCG
>LUZZ01000334.1 GCA_001603845.1 Syntrophobacterales bacterium Delta_01
CCCCGTCGCGATACGGCCCGCCCACGCTTCCCGCCTTGATCCAGTAGCGCGAGTTCGCTTTCAGCCCGACGGTGGTCGAGGTTTCGTTCCGGCCGGGCCGGTGGACCCGCACGCCTCCTCCTTTCTCCAGCTCGAAAACGGCCGGCACGTGGTCGTGGCCGCTGAAGATCAGCCGGTCCCCATACCGGCGCCATGCGGGCACAAACCCGGCGAGGGCCGCATCGTCGAGGTAGCCGAAGCTTTCTATGGTGGGGGCGGCGCCTTCGGCCGGCAGGTTGAACGGGCAGTGGTGCACGACCGTGAAGTCGCCGGTTTCAATGGACAGCGGCAGGCCGAGCAGGTAGTCGATGGCGCCGGGGATCGGGAAGAGCAGCCCGGCGTTGTAGGCCGTCGCCTGCATCCGGTCGCGCTGGTCGGGGTGGTCGGTAAAGGAGCCCGCGATCAGCAGGTCGTGGTTTCCGGCGACCGTCGGAAATCCGGCCGCGCGCAGCTTCGCCAGGGTCCGGTCGCCGAAAGGAAGCCACCCGGCGATGTCTCCCAGGCAGAAAACGGCGTCCGCCTTCTGCGACTCCATGTGCCCCAGGCACGCCTCCAGTGCCTGGAGATTACCGTGAATGTCCCCGAAGAAGTAAGTCCGCATCTTTCCCCTGCCTTTCTTCCGTGGTGATGGTCCAGTGCCGGCCGTCGGATACGGCGTGGACCGCCCCGTCCAGGTCGGTCCGGTACATGTGAATATTGCGGGAGCAGCACCGTTCGACGGCCGCCCGAGCCGGGAAACCGAAAATATTGTTATAGCCGCAGGAAAAGACTACCGCCTCCGGCCGAAGCGCGTCCAGGAACTGCTCGCTGTTGGAATTGGCGCTGCCGTGGTGGGGGGAGACCAGGAGCACCCGGTCTTTTTGCAGCTTGGAGACGATGTGGGCCTCGATGCCGCTTCCTATGTCTCCGGGCAGGAGGATCGAGGTGTCCCCGAAGCCGATTTCCAGGACCAGCGAGAGGTCGTTGAGCGAACATCGGTCCCGCCGGTCCAAAAATCCGGCATCCGGGTGAACGACCCGCACCCGTGCTTCGCCGACCCGCACCTCGCGGGACAGGTCCGGGAAGGTGCAGACCGGTATGTGCCGTTTGAGGGCGACGGCCTCCAGCACGTTCTCGCCGTAGCGTACCGTTTTCTGTTCGATGAGGCGGCTCGTCCAAAACGATCCCACGTCGAAATGGGACAGGACGAACCGGAGCCCGTTGCGGTGGTCCGGGTGGTCGTGCGACAAGACCACGTAATCGATCCGTCGCACCCCTTCGTGCCACAGAAACGGGGCGACGACCCCGCGGCCGACGTCGTAGTGGTCGTCCCGAAAACCCCCGCCGTCCACCAGCATGGCGGCACCGGAGGGAAACCGGATGAGAGCCGACGATCCCTGGCCGACGTCGATCACGTCGGCCCTCAGCAGGTGGTCGTTGGCGCCGGCCTGGACCTGGCCCAGGATGCCGTAGGTCCCCAGAAAAAGGACGACGGCCCCCAGCCCCGCAAACCTCGTTTTCCGCGAAAGCGGCAGGAAAAGAAAGGCCAGGGCCGCGTAGGCGGCAAAAAGCAGCGGAGTGGACACGCTTCCCGTCCAAAAGAAGCTCCAGGACAGGCCGTCGAACCACCGGATAAGGGCCAGGGCCACCGCCAGCAGCCACCGGCTGAGCGTGAGAAACGGCGCCGCCAGGTTTTCGCTGATCGCGTACATCGCCAGGCTCAAAAGCCCGGACGGCAGTACGGCAAGCCCCACCCAGGGCACCAGGAGCACGTTTGCCGCCAGGCCCGCCAGCGAGAAGCCGTTGAAGTAGAAAATGCTCAGTGGAAGCACCAGTACGCTCACCGCCACGGATACCCAGAAGGCGTCTTCGAGCCTCGATAAAATGGATCGTGCCACCCGCCACGCCCCCGTCTCCGGGAGTTTTCGGGCCAGTTTGAACCCGGCGAGCCTGGGGTGGATGAGGATGATTCCCAGGAGGCACGTGAAGGTGAGCTGGAAGGAAACCTGCCACAAACATTCGGGGGCGCACGCCAGGATGACCAGAGCGGCCAGGGCCAGCACGGTGAGCGGGTCGGTGGACCGTCGCCGGAAAACCGCCCCGAAGCACACGGCGAGCATCAGGATGGACCGCCACACGGGCGGCGCTCCGAAGCCCGCCAGGAAAGCGTAGGCCACCGCGCCCGCCAGCGCCGGCCACACGGCGATGCTGCTGTCGCATACCCGTTTGAGGACGGAAGGGCAAACAAGCCGCACCAGGAAGCGGACGAGCCGGAAAATCAAAAAACTGACCAGCGCCAGGTGCAGGCCGGAAATGGTCAGCAGGTGATTGAGGCCCGTTCTCTGGATGCGGTCCTTCCAGGCGTCGCTCAGGAGCTGTCGGTATCCCAGGAGCAATGCCGCATAAAACGCCGCGGAATCCGGGTCGAGATTTCCACGCAGCCAGAACAGTGCCCTTTGCCGGAACCGGTCGATCTGTGCCCTGGCCGCCCTGCCGGGCGAAAATCCGGCCGGGGGGGCCAGCCGGGCCAGGAATGTCCCGTCTCCCAGGTAGGCCGAAGCATAAAAACCTTTTTCCGCCTGGTAGCGGGCGTAATCGAAACCGCCGGGGTTTTGGAAATTATGAAAGGGCCTGAGCGTGAGCCGCGCGAGCAGGCGGTCTCCGGGCAGCCAGAAAGAGACCGGGGCAGGGCGGTCCTTCATGGAAACGGTCAGGATCGCTCCGGTGTGCAGCGCGACTTCCCGGTCCCCTTCAACGGCGGAAAGGAGCAGGAGAGGAATGCGCACCCTGTCCGTGTAATAATCGGGCGGTCCCGAAACTTCGGCCACAAACACCGTGTTCGGCCGGTCGAAAAAGGGCGCAAGCCTTTGGGGAAACGGCATGTGCGGGGCCGACGCCCATCCCGCCCATATCCCGAAAAGAAAGAAAAGAAGCGCCGGGATGGAAAAATCGAGGACGGAGGACGGAGGACGGAAAACGGAAGACAGAAGACGGAAGGTGGACGGTGCGGGGGCGGCACGGAACCGGGCCGGATGGACCAGCCTGAAAACGGAGGCGGCGATGAGGACGAGCGCCGCGGCGGCCAGGTACCCGAACCTGATGGGACCCTGCCCGATGAATCGCGCCGCGAAAATCCCCGACACGAAACAAATGGTCAACCAGAAAAGGGGACGGCCGGGGAGACGGATGCCGGAAGACAGGTGTCGGGTATCGGGTGTCGGATGGCGGATGGCGGAAGACGGATGTCGGGTGTCGGGTGTCGGATGGTGGGGGGCGGAAGACGGAGGGAGGGTGTCGGATGTCGGAGGATGGAAACCCTGCGGCGTTTCCGGACCGGGGGCACCCGGTTCTTCCGGGACCCCGTTACCGGCTTCCCTCTTCAGACTTCCGTCGTCCGCCATCCGTCTCTATCCTCGGACCCGCTTTCCCATCTGCCGCCATCCGTCTTCGCCCACGAATCCGTCCTTCCGCCCTCCGATACCCGATACCCGCCATCCGTTACGCCACCGCTGTCAGCACTTCGGTGTTTTTCGTCTCGTCCCGGCTGAAAAGATCGAGAAGTCTGCGGAAAACGGGTCCCGGGCGGCCGTTGCCGATCTTTTTTCCGTCGTATTCCACAACCGGCAATACGTGGATGCTGGTTCCCATCACCAGCATTTCGGCGGCCTCGAATGCCTGTTCGCGGGTGATGTCCGCCTCGGCGATGCCCGTGATCTCACGCCCCAGGAGGGTTTCGGCAAGTTCGACGGCCCTGGTGACCGTGATGCCCCGGAGGATGCGACGGAAGCGCGGGATGAGAAACCGGCCGTCCCGTGTCACGATGCCGATGTTTTCCGTTGCCCCTTCGGCCAGGAAGCCGTTTTCATCCACGGATACCGGGTAATCCGCCCCGGCGTCCCGTGCCTCCTTTTTCATCAGCACGTTGAGCAGGTAGTTGCAGCTCTTGATGGTTGCGAAGTCGGTTTTGGCCGGAATGGTGCTGGTGGCGAGCCTCACGCCCTTTTCGTACTTTTCGGGCGGGAGAGGCTGGAAAGCGGTGGCGATGACGTACAACTGGGTTTCGGCCGATTCGTAGGGGTTGGCCGAAAATCCGCCGGGTCCCCGGGATGCGAACAGCCGCACCAGGCAGGTGCCGGAATTGCCGGCGCGGATGGTGTCCCGGATGATTTCCAGCAGCCGCGCGCGGTCCTCCGGGATGTCCAGCCCCAGCGCCGAGGCCGAAAGGTCGAGCCTTGCCAGGTGCCGGTCGAGCATGTAGATGTTCCAGTCCCTGCACAGGAACGCTTCGAAAACGCCGTCGCCCCGGTGGACGAGGTGGTCGTCCAGCGGCACCATCATCAGAGCGGGATCCACGACGATCCCGCCGTACCAGCTCGAATACATGGCCAGGTAGTTGGAGAACCAGGGGCGGGCCAGGGATATCAGGCGGTCCACGATACGGTCGAAAGTCAGAATTTTGGACGGCATTTATTCCAATTCCTATCGGTCTCCCGGAGGGGCAAAACCCCCTTTGGGACTTGTGTGCACCGGTTTTAACGGTTAGTATGGGATACGGTCCGGAACTGATCCGAACCCTAACATGAAGCATCCAATCTTGTATATAGCAATGGAAACCGGCGAACGCTTCAAAATAAAATCGATCGTCTTCGACTTCGACGGAACGCTTGCAGAGCTGCGCCTCGATTTTTCCGAAATGAAGGCAAGGTTGTGGGACCTGGCCCGCGTGTATTCCGTTTCGGAACCTCTTCTATCCGACTCCCTCCCCGTGCTGGAATGGCTCGCTTGGCTCGAAAAGCAGCTCCGGCGCACCAACGGCGCCAAAGCGTCCGAATTCAGGGAACAGGCGCTCGCGCTCATCGGTTCCATGGAACTGGAAGCCGCCCGGAGCGGCGCCCTTTTCCCGTTCACCCGTCCGCTGCTGCAAAACCTGATGCTCCGGGGCGTCCGGACGGCGGTCATCACCAGGAACTGCAACGCGGCGGTGCGCACGGTGTTTCCCGAAATCGACCGCTACTGTTCCGCGTTCCTGGCGCGCGACCACGTGCCCAGCCCCAAGCCCGACGCGACGCACCTGTTGCGCGCCCTGGAATCGCTCGGCGCGGACGTCGCTTCCGCCCTGATGGTGGGAGACCACCCCCTGGATATCCAAACCGGCAAGGCGGCCCGGGTTCGTACCGCCGGGGTGTTCAGCGGCAACGCTTCCCGCGAAGCGCTGCTCGATGCGGGGGCGGACTGGGTGGCCCGCGACTGCGAAATACTGGTTTCCATGCTGGTTGAAGAGGGGGTCCTGTAGGGTCTTCCCGGTTTGTGATGCGCATCAATCGGATGTGTCTATTCCAATGCCCAACCCGCCCAAATGTTTCCTGCTTCCAATCGACGGGACGGCCGAATCGCTTCGGCCGGTGGAGTTCCTGGTGCGCCTTTATCCCGGCGTCCTCGATGTAAACCTCATTATCAGCTATTTTCTGCCGCCCCTGCCTCCGCTCTATTCCGATACGGCGTTCAAATCCTCCGACCTGGCCAAGAAACGGCAGGAAGTGCAGCACTGGCACGAAAGGGATGCCCGGCGCATTTTCGACGCCGCCCGCAAGGTGCTCCTGGAGGCCGGTTTTTCCGAGGAACTGATCCAGGAACACGTGCAGCAGCGGGAAATGACGGTCGCCCGGCACGCCTGTCTTCTTGCCGACCTGAAAAAGGTGGACGCCGTTTTGGTGCAAAAGCGCGTCGGCAGCTCCCTGGAAGGTTTTCTCAAGGACGACCCGACCTCGGCCCTGCTTCGGCACTGCCTGGTGAGTCCCGTGTGGTTTACCGATGGAGAGATCGAGGCCGCAAACGCGGCGGTGTGCGTCAACGCGGAGGACGCAACGCTGAGGATCGCCGACCATGCGGGCTACATGCTCTCGGGTACCGCTTCGTCCGTGACGCTGCTCCATGCGACGGCGTCGGTGTCCGCGCCCGTGAGCTGCATGTTTTCCGAGGCGCAGTCGGCGCTCGGGCCCTGGCTGCTCACGGCCGCCGGTCGCGCCGTCATGCCCTTTCTGCTCAAATCGGCCCGGTTGATCCGGGACAACGGGATGGACGAGGACCGGATCCGGCTGGCCCTGATTCCGAACCGGGGCAACCTCGCCCAGGGCATCCTGGGCTGGACCCAGGAAAACGGGGTGGGCATCCTGGGGCTGGGCCATTCGCAGCCGCAGGGCACCTGGAGCTTTTTGAAAGTCTCGGTAACCAGGAAGATCCTCGAAGATTTCAGGAATATGGCGGTGTGGGTGGCGCAGTAGGCGGAGGATGGATACCGGGATCGGGGGGATAAAATGCGGACGGGCGGGGCTTTTGGCCTCGCCCGTCGTTTATATGCGAAATCGGTGCGTCCCGGGCCTTCTCACTTGGCGGCGCGGGCGGCGCTCGCGCTTTTGGCCCTGGACTTGGGGTGTTTTTTCCTGGTGAGGTGTTCGTAGAAAATCAGGATCGGGCTGGCAATGTAGATCGAAGAATAAGTACCGGTGATGATCCCGATGAGCATGGCGAAGCTGAAATCGTGAATCACCGTCCCGCCCAGCAGGAAGAGGCACAGCAGCACGAAAAACACGGTCGATGAGGTGAGGATCGTCCGGCTCAGGGTCTGGTTGATCGAGTTGTTGATGATGTCTTCGAACTTCATCTTCCGGTCTTTGGACCGGTTTTCCCGGATGCGGTCATAGACGATGATCGTATCGTTTAACGAATAGCCGGCAAGGGTCAGCAGCGCCGCCAGGATTTCCAGCGTGAATTCCTTGTTCACCAGCGCGAAAATGCCCACGGTGATCACGATGTCGTGGATAAGCGAGAGCAGGGCTCCGAGCGCGTACGGCAGCTTCAGCACCCAGCACAGCACCAGGGTGACGATCAGCGCGCCTCCGATCAGGTAGAGCGCGGGAAGCCCGATCGCTTCCAGCAGGTAAATGCCCGCTATCAGCACGCCGCCCATGATCAGGCTGCTGGTCCATTTGAACTCGAACCGGCCCGATATGTAGATGGCGATCAGCAGCAGCGAGTAATAGATCGCGTACAGGGCTTTCTGCCGAAGATCGCGCCCCACTTTCGGACCGACCATTTCAACGCGCCGCACCGTCTGGCCCGGACCGAACGCCTTGGTGAGTTCCCCTTCGACCTTGGCCGAAAGGCTCTGGAGCTGTTCTTCGGTGGCGTCCGTGCGGATCATGTACTCGTTGTCGGACGTGGCCCCCACCTGCTGGATGACGCTGGTCCCGATGGTGCCCTTGAGCGCGTTGCGTATATTGTCCGGCGTGACCGGCTTGTTGAACTTGACCTGGATCAGGGTGCCGCCTGCAAAATCGACCCCCATATTGAGCCCGCCGCGGAAGACCATGGCCACCAAGCCGATGAGAATGATAATGCAGGAAAGCAGGATTGCCTTGTGGCGTACTCCTACGAAATTGATGTTGATACCGGGTTTTATAAGTTCCATCTGTCCACCTTGGGTTCCGCTAGATACTGAGCTGCTTAACCCGCCGCTCTGTCAGCAGGTAGTCGAAAATGATCCGTGTCACGAAAATTGCGGTAAAAAGGTTGGCCAGAAGGCCTATGCTCAGAGTTACCGCAAATCCCTTCACGGGGCCGGTACCAAACTGATAGAGGACCAGGGCCGCGATGAGGCTTGTCAGGTTGGCGTCCATGATGGTGGTGGTCGCCCTTTCATAGCCGGTGTCCACGGCCGCCCTCGGTGTTTTGCCCAGCCGGAGTTCTTCCCGTATTCGTTCGTAGATGAGCACGTTGGCGTCGACGGCGATGCCGATGGTGAGTGCGATACCGGCGATGCCCGGCAGGGTGAGCGTTGCGCCGACCAGGGCCATGGCGGCGAGCACCAAGACGATGTTCATGAACAGGGCCAGGTCGGCGATAATTCCCGACATCCTGTAGTACAGGATCATGAACAGGATGATGCCCAGGCCGCCGATAAGAGACGCCAGCACGCCCTTATTGATGGAATCCTGTCCGAGGGAGGGGCCGACGGTCCGCTGTTCGAGGATCTTGACGGGAGCCGGAAGCCGCCCGGTGCGCAGCGCAATGGCCAGCACCTTGGCCTCTTCGTCCGTGAAGGAGCCCGTGATCTGCGCCCTCCCGCCCGAAATTTTCTCCTTTATCTGCGGAGCGGAGTAGACCACGCCGTCCAGCACGATGGCAAGCCGGCGGCCGACGTTTTCCCCGGTGATGCGCTCGAACAGGCGCGCTCCCTGGGGATCGAATTCCATGGAAATATGCGACCCGCCGAAACGGGAATCGATTTCCACCCTTGCATCGGTGATGTACTGCCCGGTCAGGACCGTCTTGTCCAGCAGGGCGATTTTGGTCTCACCCGAACGTGCGTTGCGTTCGGTGGTGCGCATCGGATAGACCTTCACGCCGGGGGGAATTTTCCCTTCCCGGATGTCCTGGTCGGTGACGTTCTCGGCGACCAGCTTGAATTCAAGCACCGCGGTCTTGCCGATGAGGTTGATGGCTTCCTGGGGGTTCTTGATGCCGGGAAGCTGCACCAGGATGCGGTCTTCGCCTTCCGGCCGGATGTCGGGTTCCAGCACCCCGAACTGGTCGATGCGGTTCCGGATGGTCTCCAGCCCCTGGGCAACGGCCATCTTCTTGATATTGTTCACTTCCTTCTCATCGAGCGTATAAACCGCTTTGACCCCTTCGGAGGTGGTCTCGCCGCTCACCCACTTGAGCAGCGGGAAGTCCTTTTCCATGGTCTGCCGCAGGTCGTTTTGCTGATCGGGGGAGGCCAGCATGATCTCGACGTCCCATTTGTTCACCTTCGCCACCTTGGTGAACCCGATTTTCTGCGAGCGCAGGGTGTCCGTTATCTCCTCGGCAAATCTTTGGGCCGTATTTTCAACGGCTTTTGCCGCCTCCACTTCGAGCACCAGGTGAATACCGCCCTGGAGATCGAGGCCGAGATGTATCTTGTCTTTCGGCAGCACCTTGGTCCACCCCGGCGGCAGTTTAGACGTGAAGCTCGGAACGAGAAGAACGATTCCCGCAACGAGAATCAGCACAACCAGGAGCGCACGGATTCCTAGACTTTTCAATTATTCCTCCAAAAAGCTTCCGGATGATGATCGCGGCAACGCCTGCGGCGAGAATGGTGAGAGAGAAGCTATTCCTTTTCGGGCGCCTTTTCCTTTTCCAGCACTTCGCCCTTGGCAAGCAGGCCGCCCACCGCACTGCGGTTGATTTTTATCCTGACTCTGTCGGCAACTTCCAGAGTCACGGTCGAATCGGTCAGACCGGTAATCCTGCCGTGAATACCGCCGATGGTGAACACGACGTCTCCCTTCTGGAGGTTGCTCAGCATGTTCTTCGTTTCTTTTTGCTTTTTCTGCTGCGGGCGAATCAGGAGAAAATAAAAAATCCCGAGCATCGCTACCATCAGAAAAATGGGGTTTCCAAGGCTCAACATTCCAGACGCCCCGCCAGCGCCTCCGCCGCCTTGCGCAAATGCCTCGGCGGCATGAGCAACACTAAGAAAATCCATCTCTTCCTCCCAAGGGATTGTATTGTAAAATCAGGTATTCACCTTCGGGGGTACTTCCCCGGTGTTCCGGATTCGGTAGATCAAAAAGGCACTATAAACGATATTCGCGATAAAATGTCAATCCGTAAGAAAAAAATAGTTGCCGGGCGGCATACGTCAAGTTGGCGAATTGTTTTGAATAATCTATCGGCAAGAAATTGCGCTCCCGTCCCTATCCGTCCCGCCGTTCCCATTTCGGCTGTTCCGGCCCCAGCGCCCTGCGCAGATAAAGGGCCGTGTGGGACCGGTCCGACGCGGCGACCTCCTCCGGCGTGCCGCTCGCCACGATGCGGCCTCCGGCCTCTCCCCCCTCCGGGCCGAGGTCGATCACGTAATCGGCCGTCTTGATGATGTCCGGGTGGTGCTCGATGACGATCACCGTGTTTCCCTGGTCCACCAGCTTTTGCAGAACGTGCAGGAGCTTTTGGATATCCTCGAAATGCAGCCCGGTAGTCGGTTCGTCCAGGATGTACAGGGTCCGCCCCTGGCCGCGCCGGCTCAGTTCGGAGGCCAGTTTCACCCGCTGCGCCTCGCCCCCCGAAAGGGTGGTCGCCGGCTGGCCCAGCCGCACGTAGCCCATGCCCACCTCGATCAGGGTGTCCAGCTTGTAGCGGATCGCCCGGAAATTCTGGAAAAAAGCTCCGGCCTCGTGCACCGTCATGTCCAGCACCGAGGCGATCGAGTGGCCCCGGTAGACGATATCCAGGGTCTCGCGGTTGTAGCGCCGTCCCTCGCACACTGGGCAGGTCACGTAAATATCGGGCAGAAAAAGCATCTCGATCCGCTGGAGCCCCTCGCCGTGGCAGTGTTCGCAGCGGCCGCCCCTGGCGTTGAACGAAAACCGGGCGGCGGTGTAGCCTCGGGCACGCGCTTCCGGCACGCGGGCGAAAAGCTGCCGCACCAGGCCGAACACTCCCGTGTAGGTGGCGGGGGTGGACCGGGGCGTTCTGCCCAGGGGCGACTGGTCGACCAGCACCACCTTCCGGAGCCGCCCGGCGTTTTCC
>LUZZ01000335.1 GCA_001603845.1 Syntrophobacterales bacterium Delta_01
TCCCAGAACGGCTATGTAAATAATGTGAGACCATTCCAGGACGGAATAGGACCGCCGGAAAGCCCCCAGGGGAGGCATGACGACGTTCCAGAAAAGCGTGGCGAAAACCAGCGCGTAGAAAACCACCGTCCAGGGATCGTAGCGACACATGCCCCTTTCTCCGTACACGGCGTACCAACCGTAGGAAATTCCGGCGCAGATCCCCACCACGATGCCCACCCGGTTGACCGTGAGAAGGTCGATATTATAGGCCCCGACCGCCAGGTAACATCCCGCCACGGAAAAAATTATGGCCGCCAGGGTGGTGCGGGTGAGTTTTCCGGGATCGGCGAACCCATACCACAGGGCGATAAAAACCGGGGCCAGGTACTGGAGAAGGACGGCCACGGCGACGTTGGTCCTGCTGATGGCGTAAAAATAGGTGATCTGGACCATCGCCATGCCGGAGATCCCCAGGATCGCGAAATAGGCGATGTCCTTTACCGCGATCCGCAGCAGCGCGGACTTGAAGACCAGGAGGAACAAACACAGCACGAAAGCGGAAATGGTGACGCGCAACTGGACCAGTTCGAAAGGCGTAACGCCCCGCAGGAACAGGTACTTGCCCGAAACTCCGGAAAGCGACCACAACAGCGCCGCCACTATAATATACAAATAACCCCTGCGCGGGATGCTGCCCGGATTTTGTGACATCAGGCATTGCTCTCCGAAAGAAGCCCGGCCGCATTGCCGCCGCAAACGGCGGCCCGCTGCTCCCCGGTAAGGTCCAGGCTCAAGACCCTGTCGAGTTCGCGGGCGGGGTTTCCGAACGGAAAATCCGACCCGAACATGAGCCTTTCATGGCCGTACCGGCGGATGTAGTCCTTGATGTCGCCCGGCGGGGCCAGCGCGGTGTCGGCCCACACGTCGGGAAGCTCCCAGACGCCGCGGCGGCGCAAATTTTCGTATCCACCGTTGAGAAAGCCGAGGTGCGGGATGATCACCTGCACTCCCGTTGCCAGCTCATGGATAAAACGAAGCGTATTCCCGAACTCCTCTTCCAGCACCACCGGCATCCGGCGTTCGCGGATGGTCTCGATGGCGGCCGCGCACCGGAGGCTGTCGTACTCGTAGACCGGTTCGTCTTCGTGCCGGTGCCACTTGATCCCCTTGTGCTCCGGGCAAATCTGCTCGACCGCGAAATCGTTCCAGATGAAAAAAAACGGAAACACCCGAAAACCGGGCGTTCCGGCCGTCAGCAGGTACCGGTTGGCATCTTCCCGCCGCTCCCGCCACTCGGCGGTGTCCAGGAAACAAGGGTCGTAGCGGTCGTATATTTCCATCACCGGTGCGAACATGACGGCGGCCTCGATTCCGCTGGACCCCACGGATGCGAGGTAATCCGCGATGTCCTGCGGAGGAAACCGGTCCTGCCGCCCGCAATGGGCATGCGCGTCTATTATCATGGCCTTCGATCCACCATTCGCGTCAAATGGGATTATGCCCGGTTCGTATCCGGGGAAATTGAGGGAATCTAATACTTTTTGGTCTTTTTGTTAAGTGCCGGTTCGAACGGCGAGGCACTTTACCCAGTGGCCGGGCGCACATTCAACGATCTCGGGCTCCCCCCGGCCGCAGTCCGGCACGGCCTCGGGGCAGCGCGGCTGGAACTGGCACCGGTCGGGCAGCCGCTGCGCCTCGGCTTCGATGACGCGCTTCCGGCGCCTGCCGGCCCTGCCGGGATTCATCACCGGGACGGCGTCGAGCAGCGCCCGCGTGTAAGGGTGGCACGGGTTTTCGAACAGTTCTTCCGTCTGCGCGAATTCGACGATCTGGCCCAAATACATCACGGCCACCCGGTCGCTTATGTGGCGCACCACCGACAGGTCGTGGGAGATGAACAGGTAGGTGAGGCCGAACTCGCTCTGGAGGTCTTCCAGAAGATTGATGACCTGCGCCTGGATGGAGACGTCGAGCGCGGACAGCGGCTCGTCGCACACCACCAGTTCGGGGTTCACGGCAAGAGCGCGGGCGATGCCGATCCGCTGGCGCTGCCCGCCGCTGAATTCGTGCGGATAGCGGCTGAACTGCTCCGGGCGAAGCCCCACCACCTCCATCAGGCGGTGCACCCGTTCCCTTCTTTCGGCGGCGGTCCCCATGCCGTGGATCACCATCCCCTCGCCGATGATGCGCCCCACCGTCTGGCGCGGATTGAGCGACGAGTACGGGTCCTGGAAAATCACCTGCATGCGCTTGCGAAGTTCCTGGAGTTTTTCGCCTTCCAGGGACCGGACATTCCGCCCGTCGAAAATGACCTCGCCTTCCGTGGGCGGCTCCAGCCCCAGGATGACCCGCCCCAGGGTGGACTTCCCGCAGCCGCTCTCGCCCACCAGCCCCAGCGTCTCTCCCCGCCGGATTTCCAGGCTCACGCCGTCGACCGCCTTCACCACGCCCACCTGGCGGCCGAAAAGCCCCCGGGATATGGGGTAGTGTTTCTTTACGTTTTTGACCTGCAGCAATTGCTCTTCCTGAACCAAAACGGCCTCCGCCTCTGCCGGCTCGGGGGCTTGCGACAAGCCCGCCGCGGCTTCTAATACAACCAGCAGCGCACCGGGTGGCCGCCCGGCGGTGCTGTGAGCTCGGGTTCCTCGCGAAAACAGCGGTCGAAGGAATACGGGCATCTCGAATTGAACTTGCACCCGGAAGGCAGCGCCAGAAGGCTGGGGACCACCCCGGGAATGGTGTCCAGGCGCCCCTTGCCGTTCGCCCGGCCGGGGACCGAACGCATGAGCCCCTGGGTGTAGGGGTGCAGCGGGTTTTCGAAAAGCTTCCCGACGGCGGCACGCTCCACCACCCGCCCGGTGTACATGACCAGCACCTCCTCGCACGTCTCGGCGATGACTCCCAGGTCGTGGGTAATGAGCAGGATGGCCATCCCGTGAGCCTGCCGGAGCGAGTCCAGCAGGTCCAGGATCTGGGCCTGGATGGTGACGTCCAGAGCCGTGGTCGGCTCGTCGGCGATGATCAGCCGCGGGCGGCAGGCGATGGCCAGGGCGATCATCACCCGCTGCCGCATCCCGCCGCTCAGCTTGTGGGGGTATTCCCGCTCGGCGATCTCGGGCGAAGGGATCCCCACCTGCCGCAGAAGGTCCAGGGTTTGTTCCTGGGCCTCCCGACGCGTAATCTTTTTGTGCCGCAGGAGCACTTCGGAAATCTGGTCGCCGATCCGGAACACCGGGTTGAGCGAGGTCATCGGCTCCTGGAAAATCATCGAGATCTCGTTTCCCCGGATCTCCTCCATCGCTTTTTCGGGAAGCCGCAGCAGGTCTTTTCCCGAAAACCGCACCTCGCCGCCGGCGACGACCCCCGGAGGCGGAACCAGCCGCATGATGGAAAGCGCGGTGACGCTCTTGCCGCATCCCGATTCGCCCACGATGCCGATCACCTGGCCGCCGGAAATTGAAAAACTCACCGAATCCACCGCGCGCGCGGTCCCCGCTTCGGTCAGAAAATAGGTTTTGAGGCCTTCTACATCGAGCAGTGCGGCGTCCATCCGTTTCCAATCGTCAGCCCGGGGCGGAAAAAAAACCGGAAAAACCGGCGCCGGCAAGCCCCCGTTCTGCAAACCGGCATGAGGTACCAGTATACGTGCGGGGGGAAGCTTTGGCAAGTATTCGGATCAAAAGCGAAAACCGTTTTCGGTCCACACCGGTGCCCTCGCTTTGCCCTCCCCTCCCCCCTTCCGTGCATAAATCGTAACCGCAGTGTGCAAAAATCGTAACCATCCACGGGGGACGGCCCGATAGTGGCCTGCTTTTCCTTTAATTTCGATAGCTTGTGGAGTGGTACGCTTATTGCCATTATGCATGTGGGTTTGTCCCGTTCCGAGGACGTGAATTTTTCGGCTGATGAGGGGCTGATATGGCAAGACTTTTGGACGATACGATTGAGGCGGTTTCCGAATGTGACGCCGAAGCGCCGGCAGTACTGGCAAGGGCGAATGGTTCCGTAGCGAACCAGGCAATGGACATGCCGGTGCAGGAAGGCGGGGACGGCATATTGCGTCCCGAATTCGGAAAAGATTCCACAAACGCCGGAAAGGCCGGCGCGATTCTCGATTTTTTCAGGCTCCCCGCCCAGGAACCTGTTCCGATACCGGGTTTCGGAAAACCGAAAACTTCGGGCGTTGCCGAATTTTACCTCGCTCCCCCGAAGCAGGTGCCCATCGTGGACGGCGTTCGGCCGGCCGTGCGGGGCAAGTTTATTTTCGTGGGAGAGGAAAAGTACTACATCCGCGGCGTCACCTACGGCCCTTTCCACCCCGATGAGCAGGGATGCGAGTACCACGACCCGGAAACCGCGGACCGCGATTTCGCCCAGATGGCGGCGGGCGGGATCAACGCCGTCCGCACCTACACCATCCCGCCGAGATGGCTTCTGGACGTGGCTCTTAAGAACCACCTGCGCGTCATGGTGGGCCTTCCCTGGGAAGAGCACATCGCCTTCATGGAAAGCAAAAAGACCATGAGGGGCATCGAGGACAGGGTGCGCGCCGGGGTACGCGCCTGTGCGGGCCATCCCGCGCTGCTGTGCTTTACCGTCGGAAACGAAATCCCGGCCTCCATCGTGCGCTGGTACGGGCGGCGGCGCATCGAGCATTTCCTGGACCGGCTCATCCGGGCCGTAAAAGAGGAAGACCACGACGCCCTGGTCACCTATGTAAACTTCCCGACCACGGAATACCTGGAACTGCCCCTGGTGGATTTCGTGTCGTTCAACGTATACCTGGAAACCCGCGAGAAACTGGAAGGATACCTCGCACGCCTGCAAAACCTGGCCGGGGAAAAGCCGCTGGTCATGGCGGAAATCGGCCTGGACAGCATGCGAAACGGCGAGGACAAGCAGGCGGCGACCCTGGAATGGCAGATCCGGTCCGTTTTCGGTTCGGGCTGCGCCGGTATTTTCGTCTTCTCGTGGACCGACGAATGGCACCGGGGCGGCTTCGATATCGACGACTGGGGGTTCGGGCTGACCGACCGCAACCGCAACCCGAAGCCTTCCATGGCCTCGGTGTCGCGCGCATTCGCCGAAGTCCCCTTCCCTCCGGACCTCGACTGGCCGGCCATTTCGGTGGTGGTGTGCACCTACAACGGCGGCCGCACCATCCGGGATTGCCTCGAAGGGCTGAAAAAAATCGACTACCCCAACTTCGAGGTCATCGTCGTAAACGACGGATCGACCGACGGGTGTGAAGTCATAGCCAAAAGCTACGGTTTCCGGGTCATTTCCATCCCCAACGGGGGTCTCAGCAACGCCAGAAACGTAGGAATGCGCGCCGCCAAGGGCGAGATCGTGGCCTACATCGACGACGACGCCATTCCCGACCCGCAATGGCTGACCTATCTTGCCGCCACTTTCCTCACCACCGATCACGTGGGGGTGGGCGGTCCCAATATCCCGCCGAGCGACGACGGCCCCATCGCCGAATGCGTGGCCAACTCGCCGGGCGGCCCCGTGCACGTGCTTCTGACCGACAGCGTGGCCGAACACATTCCGGGCTGCAACATGGCTTTCCGCAAGGCGGCCCTGGAAGCCATTTCCGGCTGCGACGCCACGTTCCGCATCGCCGGAGACGACGTGGACCTTTGCTGGCGCCTCCAGCAGAAAGGCTGGACGCTGGGATTCAACCCGTCGGCCATGGTGTGGCACCATCGCCGCAACTCGGTCAAGGCCTACTGGAAACAGCAGTTGAACTACGGCAAAGCAGAGGGCTACCTGGAACACAAGTGGCCCGAAAAATACAACGCGGCGGGCCACATTCCGTGGGCCGGCCGGCTGTACTTCAAGGGTTTCGAGCAGTTGCTGGGGTGTTTTCGCGGCAGGATCTACCAGGGCACCTGGGGAAGCGCCCTGTTCCAGTCGATCTACCAGCCCGCGCCGAGCCTTCTGTGGTCGCTTCCCCTGATGCCCGAATGGTACGTGGTGGTCGCGGCGCTGGGGTTCTTTTCGCTCCTGGGACTTCAGTGGTCTCCCCTTCTCCTGGCGCTGCCCCTCTTCCTGTTCGCGGCCGCCCTGCCGGTGGCGCACGCCGTCTCCTGCGCCTCCAGGCTGCCGTTTCCCAACGTCTCCCGGTTTGAACGGCTCAAGCTTCGCGCCCTGACGGTGGGTCTCCACCTCATGCAGCCCCTGGCAAGGCTTTCCGGCAGGATCCGCCTGGGTCTCCATCCCTGCCGCAAGTGCGGCATCGCCGCCGGCATCGCCAACCCGCTGCCCCTTCCGAAAACGTTCACCGTGTGGAGCGAGCAGTGGCGTTCGCCCAATGACTGGCTTGAATCGTTGGAACAGGGCGTCAAGGGGCTCAAGACTTCGGTCCTCCGCGGCGGCGACTACGACCGGTGGGACCTCGAACTGAGGGGCGGGCTCCTGGGGTCGGTCCGGGTGCTCACGGCGGTCGAGGAACACGGGGGCGGCAAGCAGTTCGTCCGGTTCAGGAGCTGGCCGCGCTGCACCCCGGCGGGCATTGTCATCACTCTGCTGTTCTCAGCCCTGGGCGCGGCGGCGGCGGTTTCCGAAGCGTGGTTCACCTCGGGGGTCCTGAACGGCGTGGCCCTGGTGTTCATGATGCGGGTGCTGGCGGAATGCTCGTCGGCCATGGCTTCCATGACCGAGCTTTTCAGGAGACACAAGAACCTGTCCGATTAAGGTTTTGAGCTTTTCCTTTGAAATTCCGGAGCGGGCACGGTTTTTCGGCCGTGCCTGCTTTTTTGTTTCCGCCCCGGAAAGGCGGGGCCCCCCGCTCGCCGCGCTGTGCCGTAAAATCCGCCGTCCGGCGCCTGAATTCGCCTGACGGCACCCTTAAATTATGTTAAGGACTTTTCCGAAAATAGGACGCAGGGCGGGTACGGCGAAACCGTGCCGGAAGCAGGCATGTTTACAGACAGGCTCCACGAAGGACGCCGTTTCGAAAATCTACCCATTTCAACCCCGGAAAACATTAAATGGAGCGTATCTGGCACAAGAGTTATGATCCCGAAGTCCCCACCTCCGCCCGATATCCCGAGACCACCCTGCCGCTTATCCTGGAGGACAATTCCCGCCGCATCCCGTCGAGCGTCGCCACCGACTTTTTCGGCGCGAAACTTACCTACAGCCGGCTGTGGGAACATGTCCTGAGGTTTGCCAACGCCCTGGCCGGGCTGGGCTTAAAACCGGGGGCCCGGGTCGCCATCATGCTTCCCAACTGCCCGCAGGCGGTCATCGCCTATTACGCGGTCCTGTGGCTGGGGGGCGTCGCGGTCATGACCAATCCGCTCTACGTGGAGCGGGAAATCGAACACCAATGGAGGGACGCGGAACCCGAGTTTTTGATCGTTTTGGACCACCTGTTCCCCAAGGCCAAAAAGGTGGTGCCCCAAACGCCCATCCGGGTGGTCATCGCCACCGGTCTCAAAGAATACCTTCCGCTGCACCTCAAGGTCCTGTACCCGGTCAAGGCAAAGCTGGGCGGGCTGTTCACCGCCGTTCCATATAACAAAACGAATATTTTCAACTTCTCCCGGCTGATCCGCTCCGGCCGGCCGGCCCCCCTGCCCTGCGCCGCGTCGCCGGACGGCCTGGCCCTTCTCCAATATACGGGCGGCACGACCGGCATTGCCAAGGGGGCCATGCTGACCCACAAAAACATCATGGCGAACGTGGTACAGCTCGTATCGTGGCTGCCCGACCTTCGCTGCGGAAACGAACGGTTTCTGGCCGTGCTCCCCTTTTTCCACGTATTCGGGCTGACGGTCGCACTGAATCTCGCCTTCTACACCGGGTGCGAGGTCACCATCATGCCCCGGTTCAACGTGGACGACCTGCTCAAGGTGATCGAAAAGAAAAAACCCACCATCTTTCCGGGGGTCCCGGCCATCTACCTGGCGCTGCTGGCGCACCCGCGCACCGGGTCTTCGGACCTTACCTCCATCAGGTATTGCGTGACCGGTTCCGCACCCATGCCCGTCGAGAGCCTCAAGAGGTTCGAACAGGCGACCGGGAGCAGGATAGTCGAAGGCTACGGCCTGTCCGAGTGCAGCCCCGTGACCCACGTCAATCCCCTGAAGGGGACCCGCAAGATCGGGTCGATCGGGATCGCCCTTCCCGATACCGACTGCCGGATCGTGGATACGGAAACCGGCCGCAGCGACGTGCCGCT
Organism: Syntrophobacterales bacterium Delta_01; assembly: GCA_001603845.1. Classification (GTDB taxonomy): domain Bacteria; phylum Desulfobacterota; class Syntrophobacteria; order Syntrophobacterales; family Syntrophobacteraceae; genus SbD1. The sequence continues at coordinate 8,174 of LUZZ01000335.1, forward strand.
CAAAGAAGTGGGAGAGCTTATCGTGCGCGGGCCGCAGATGATGCGCGGCTACTGGAAAAACCCCAGGGAGACGAAAAACGCCGTGCGCGACGGCTGGCTGTATACCGGCGACCTGGCGCAGATGGACGAGGAAGGCTACGTGTTCATCGTGGACCGGAAAAAAGATCTGGTCATCTCGGGAGGATACAACATCTACCCCCGGGAGGTCGACGAAGTGCTCTACGAGCACCCCAAAGTGCAGGAGGCGGCCGCCATCGGCATCCCCGACCCGGCGCGGGGCGAGGTGGTGAAGGCCTTCATCGTGCCCCGGCAGGGGGAAACGCTCTCCGAGGAGGAGGTCCTCGCCTGGTGCCGGGAAAAGCTTGCCGCATACAAGGTCCCGAAACAGGTGGAATTTCGCGACTCCCTTCCCAAGACGATCGTGGGCAAGGTCCTCCGGCGCAAGCTGCGCGACGGCGATGAAACGGCGAGTCCTCCGAAACCGGACGGCACGGAAAACCGCGAAGAAGAACCGGTCACGTAGATGAACGACAATCCCAGCCTTTGCGCTGAGCGCGCATGGAAGCTGTTCCACGCCGCGGCGGACTTTTTTCTTCTCCAGGACCGGTCCTACCCGCGCGCCGCCGCCCTGGAGATGGCGGGAAACCGGTACGCGCTTTGCGCCCCCGAACGCCAGGTCTTGCAGCGGGGGGTTTTCGACGCCGCAACGGCACTGTCCAGGAGAGCGAAGCGCGCGATGGGATCGGCCTGGCAGGACTCTCTTTTGGCGGTGGACGGCCACAACGTGCAGATCACCGTCGAGAGCTTCATCGAAGGGCGCCTGCTGCTCAGGGCGAACGACGGCGCGGTGCGCGACATTGCTGGGCAGTCCTCCCGGTTTCGATTCTCCGAGACCGGCGCGGTGGCCGTGGACATGATCTTCCGGTTCCTGAGGGAATTTCCTCCCGAGCGGGTGCTGTTCTTATTCGACGCTCCCATGGCTCACAGCGGAGAGCTGGCCGCCGTGTACCGCGACCGGATGAGAAAAGCCGGGCTGCGGGGCGACGCGCGGGCGGTGCCGGTGCCCGAGCGCGAAATTCCCTTTCCGGAGTGCGTCGCCGCCTCCAGCGACCGGGCGGTGCTGGACGCCGGCACCCGGTGGATCGACCTGGCCGGCCGCGTCATGGACCATTTCGGGCCTCCGGTGATCGAGGCCGATTTTTCGAGCCTCGTTTCCCGCCGCCGGGCACGCGAGTTCCCGCTCCGCGGAGGCGGCCCCTTCTGGTAACCTCCCCTTTTACCCGATGCCGTGCGGCCGGATTCGGTTCGACGGGCGCATCAACCCGCTTGTCAAAAGCACCAGGCTGTGCTAGCAAAAATGCCCTCACTGACACGAACGTGCGTCCGTTCGGGTTATGCCCATTCTCAATGAAAGGACCGGCGCCTCATGGCTGAAATCGCCCCCTTCCGGGGCCTGCGCTACAATCGGCAACTCGTTCCCGATCTCGCGGATGTGGTCATTCCGCCCTACGATGTGATCTCCCCGCGCGAACAGGCGGAATTCCACGAAAAGCACCCGTTCAACTTCATCCGCATCGAACTGGGGGCCAAGTCAGCCGGGGACACGGACCGGGACAATCCTCACACCCGCGCGGCCGCGTTCCTGGAAGAATGGGAACGGCAAAACGTGCTGGTCCGCAACGGCAAACCGGCCATTTACTATTACGAACTGGACTACCCGAACGGGGCCGAAGGGACCAAGACGCGCAGGGGCTTCATCTGCGCCATGCGCCTGGAGGACTTTTCGGGCGGGGGCGTGCGGCC
>LUZZ01000336.1 GCA_001603845.1 Syntrophobacterales bacterium Delta_01
GCCACGTGCACCACGACGCCGATGGACACGGCGCTGAACAGGAAGATGGTCGCAAACACGAACAGCCACTGCCTGTTGCCTCCGTCCGGGTGCTGGTACTTCATCTTGAGCAGTTCTTCGGGGCCGATCCTCTGGCCTTCGCGCACCAGCATTTCGTTTCGCGCGATCTTGATAAAGACCGGCTTTACGGAAGCGTAGGCTTCTTCGCGCCGCTGCTGGGTTTCGTCCATGTTGAGCGACAGGTTGGGCTGGAGCAGTTGCGACACCAGGGAGCTGATGGACATCATCTCCTTGAGGTCCCGCCCCAGTTCGAGTGCGTTCATCACCACCAGCTTCCTGGCCTCATCGAGGTCGGGGTAGGGGAAGGGCGGCGGAACGATGTACTCCTCCCCGGTGCCCACCTTGCGGATCAACAGGTTCTCGCCCCGGTCGTGGCGCATCCACGCCTTGTTGGAAACGATGCCGCTGTCCATCGTTCCCCTTATGAGTTGGGCCACCTTCTGCTCGATGTCGGGGCTGAACTGCTTGGCGAGCAGGTTGTCGAAGACCTCCGAGGAAACCTCGCAGTTGAGATTGCTCTCGAAGTCCTTTTTCTTGCGAAGAAGCTGCTGGGCGACGCCCGCGAACACCAGCGAGGAAACGCTGCCCGCCGGGCCGGGCGAGACGGCGAACAGGTTGGGATCGATCTCCATCCCGGACTGGGCTTTCATCGAAGCCAGGTAGTCGCGCATCGTCCCGAAGGCGCGTCCCACCCGTTCCGTTATCTCCTTGGACAGGTTTTCGTCCATATCGTAGACGATGGCGGACTGGCGCATGGCCTCTTCGCGCTTCCTGGCCGTGGCTTGTTCGTCTTCTATCAGAAAGGCCTGTTTCGCCTTGATATTTCGGTCGGCTATGTCGCCGAGGCGGTAGTGCGGGGACTCGATGGTGAAGGAGGGCGTGATCAACAGGGCGGCGATGACGCTGACCATGATGAGAAGAATACCCCTGCGACAGTACAGATCCTCCACATAACTACAAGAAAATATCCTGGTCAGGAGGCTCCGCCTGGGCCTGCCCCTGCCGCCGGATTTTTCCGGGTCACGCTTCTCGATATCCATACTCAGCCTCTCTCGGAGCCTTTGTCGGGCCGGGGCTTGCGCATCTCCGCTTTTTCATAGGCGTCGATTATTTCCTGCACCAGCCTGTGCCGCACCACGTCGCGTTTGGTAAAGTGAACCATCTTGATGCCGGAGACTCCCTGAAGCAGGTCGATCGCCTCGACCAGGCCGGACAGCTTGTTCTCCGGCAGGTCGATCTGGGTGATGTCACCCGTGATGACCGCCTTGGACCCGATGCCCAGCCGCGTCAGGAACATCTTCATCTGTTCGGTGGTGGTGTTCTGAGCTTCATCGAGTATTACAAAAGCGTCGTTCAGGGTGCGGCCGCGCATGAACGCAAGCGGCGCCACCTCGATGGCCCCTCTCTGGATCAGGTTGCTCGCCTTCTCGAAATCCATCATGTCGTGCAACGCGTCGTAGAGAGGCCTCAGGTACGGATTTACTTTCTCGGCGAGGTCTCCCGGCAGGAAACCCAGCTTTTCGCCCGCTTCCACCGCGGGGCGAACCAGCACGATGCGCCGGACAAACTCCTTCGCCATGGCCGCCACGGCCATCGCCATCGCCAGATAGGTCTTGCCGGTCCCGGCGGGGCCTATCCCGAACACGATGTCGTAGCTGCGTATGGCCTCGATATATTCCTTCTGCCTTATACTCTTCGGAGTAATCGTCCGTTTGCTCGAAGAGATAAACACCTGGTCGAGGAAAATGTCCCTCAGCCGGCGGTGTATATTATCACTGAGTATATGGATGGCAAAAACAATATCGCTGCCATAGAGCGGATAGCCGCCCTGCACCAGGTCGGCAAGCTCGCCCATCAGCCGCTCGGCAAGCTCCACGTCGCCGCGCGCGCCCGTGACGGTAAACTGGTTGCCCCTCAGGTGGACCCGGACACCAAGCTGTTTTTCGACCACCTTGAGGTTGCCGTTCTGTTCGCCGGCCAGCGCCTGCACCAGTCTGTTGTCTTCAAAAGCAATCTGAACGGATGCCCTCTCGCTGTTTTCACGAGGGCTGGAGGAAACTTTGGTCAATATTCACCCCTGCTAAACCCGGTGCGGATCACGGGTATTTTGAGAACCGTTATAATTATCACGCAACCCGCCCCCTGACAACAGTCACTTTTGGCCCGGCCCGCAACC
>LUZZ01000337.1 GCA_001603845.1 Syntrophobacterales bacterium Delta_01
AGAAACGCCCCCAGCGTGATCAACGCGGTGTTCAATTACGAGAATTTCTGGGACGGCAGGGCCAGCTTCATTTTCAACGGAGTCAACCCGTTCGGTTTCCTCGACCGGGAAAGCACGCTCAAAGTGAATGCGGGCGGGGAGATGAAGGACGTGTTCGTCCGCATCACCAACTCCAGCCTGGCCTCACAGGCCACGGGCCCCGTCGTCAGCGACTTCGAGATGTCCTTCGACGGGCGCACCTTCCCCGACGTGGGCAAAAAACTGGTGAGCCTGAGGCCCCTTGCGAAACAGGAGGTGCATCCCCGGGACAGCGTGCTGGGAGCGATGGCGCGGATGAACGGCAAAGGGCTGAACGTCCCGACCTATGCCGACATGATCCGGGCCGCGTTCCAGGACCGGTGGTGGAACAGCCCGGATACCCTGATCGCCGGTCCCGACGGCCGGGTGATCCAGCATCCCTCGCCCTCCAACCCCCGCACCGCGGTGCTGAGCCCGGGCAAAGGTTCCCGGTTCAGGAAAAACGCCGCCCGGCTCGCCCTGAAAGCCGACGAATACACCCAGATGCAGTTCAATTTCTCCCTGTTCTTCGGCCTGGCGGTGCAGGCCTACGAGGCGACCCTGGTCTCCGACGACACCCCCTTTGACAGGTTCATGGGCGCGCCCATGCTGGGAATACCCGCCGACCCGCTCGCCTTGAACGACCGGCAACGGCTGGGCCTTTCGATCTTCCAGGATGCCGACCCCGCCGGCGGCGCCCGGTGCGTCCACTGTCATGTCCCGCCCATCATGACCGGCCACACGGTCCTGGACTACGAACCCGACGGCCAGGGGGTCCCGTCGCCGGGCAGTCGTGCCGTCGAATCCATAAGCATGGGCGACAACAGGGAGACAGCCAGCTACGACCACGGGATGGGCAACATCGGCGTGCGGCGCACCAGCGAAGACATCGGCCGTGCGGGCGATTCCCCCTTCATCAATCCGATGACCGGAAAGCCGTTTCCCATTTCGCTGGTGGAACTGGCGGCGCTGAGGCAGGATTCCAAGCTGCCGCCGGACGTGGCCCGGTTCGTGCCGGATACGCCGGTCCTGCCGCGCCGCGTGACGCGGGGCGTCTTCAAAGTGCCGAACCTGCGCAACTGCAAATTCACCGGCCCCTATCGGCACAACGGGGATTCGGCCACCCTGCGCGAAGTGGTGCAGTTCTACGTCCGAGGCGGGAATTTTCCCAACACCAACCTGCACGATCTGACGGCGGAGATGGGAGGCATCCCGCCCCTGGTGTCTCCCCACGCCAATCCCACGGCGAAGATGGGCGTCGAAGCCCTGGTGTCTTTCCTGGCCGGCGGCCTCACGGACCCGCGCGTGGCGTTCGAGAAGGCGCCCTTCGACCATCCGGAGATATTCGTTCCGCACGGCTCCCCGAAGGATGCTCCGGGCAGGGACATACTCGACAGAATCCCGGCCGTCGGCCGCAAAGGCCGCCCCCACGAGTTGCCGACGTTTCTTGGCTTGAATCCCCGGGACGCCGGAGAATAGACCCGTGGCTTCACCCGGTGCGGGTGGGCGGATGACGAGACTGAGAGTCGTACAGCCGGGAGGATCGACGGGTTCCGGCTGCCGAGAAACCAAGGAGAAGATATAATGAGGCCGAAACTGAGTACCGCTGTTTTCCTGGCTTGCATGCTGGGCCTGAGCTGGGCATCGGGGGCCGGCGCCCAACCGGCCGTGTTGAACGGGAACATCCCGGCCCCGTTCACCATGAGCGGGTATCTCGAAGCCGCGTGGGTGGCCAATCCCGCAGACCCCAACAGTTGGGGCGTGATGGTCGTGAACGGCATCGCGATCATCGTCCCCTTCAACAGCATGGTCCAGTTTCCGGCCAATGCCCTGAAGTGGGCCGAGTTGTTCGACCCGAAAAAATCGGCTCCCGTTTATGACCCGGCCATACCGCCTTCGCCGACGCCGCCGATCAACCATCCCCCCGGTCAAATAGGGCTGACGATGTCGGACGTGCCGAATACTTCTGGGCCTGCGGTCTATCCCGGACCCTTTCCGGGTCCGGTCAACATCACGGTGATCGGCAACATCGACGTCAAGAACCGTACGGGCTTCGGAGTGGGTTCCTACACGGCCGGGCTGATACTGCCGGTCAACCAGGACGTGGGAAACTCCGGGGCCGGGTTTATCACCTTCATCGATTATCAGAAGGGACGGTTCGAGGTGGGGGGAACCATGGGGACCGCGTACAGCGGTGCGATCATCGAGATAAACGATCCGAGCGGCCGCTTCGGGCTCGCTCACAGCCCCGATCCCCGATGGTCCGTGGATGCGGACAACCCCACCGTGACCTCCCATAACGGCTATCCCATGGGGATATCCAAGGTGGCGCCTCCGGCGGTGGACCCGGACCGTCCCTGGTATAACCGGCCGCTCAATCCGGCGCCGGGGCTGCCGGGCAATAATCCGTTCCTGGAAACCGGAGCGCCTTTGACGGCTTTCACCATGCCGCCCGCCGGGGCGCCGAATCCTCCCGGCGTCCGGACCCCCACCCCGTGGAAGCAGGCTCCCTTGATGCTGGGAGACTACGTTACCTGGGAGGGTTTTTTGTGCAAGCTCGTTCCCAGCGCCCCCATCAACCCCAAAAGACCGCTGAAGCGGCAGACCTACATCTCCGCGTACAGGGTGACGGCCGAGTTCCTGGGTATCTATACGTCTCCGGGAACCGCCGCCGCGGTGGGGCCCTGCTATATGAAGCTCGGAAAAATAACGGTCGGAAACGGAGGGGATAATGTACTCGTGCCCCCCAACCCGGCCCTGGGGACCCAGGGGGGGACGGTCGTGGTGGCGGAGCCGAAACGTAATATCAGCATCAACGGGTTTGTAACCGATTCCAGCCAACCGGTGGATATCTTCGCCCTGGACATCGATCCCGGCACCGGCAAGGAG
>LUZZ01000002.1 GCA_001603845.1 Syntrophobacterales bacterium Delta_01
CTGTTTTGCCTTGCTCCCATGTTTCGACGGGGCTCGAGAATACGATCATATTTGGGCAACAGCCCCTCCGCACCCTCCCAATTAAGCCGCGAAGCGGCGTGGGGGGCGGGGGCACAGCTCCCCTCGCTTTTTATTTTTATCTTTATCAATCTGCAAAAAACACATTCAAAGGGCAGGAGTCGCAGAGCGGTTTTTTCCGGCAGAACAGGTGGCCGGTATGGACCAGCAGGGCGTGGAATTCCTGGAAGAAGGCCACTTCGGGGTCGAGCGCGGTGGTGAAGTATTCGCGCAGTTCGTCGTAGGCGACCGATTCGTCCACCCAGCCGTGTCTTGAGAAGATGCGGTACGTGTAGGCATCGACCACGAACGAGGGTTTTCCCGCCGCGTAGAGCACGATGCTGTCGGCGGTTTCGGGGCCTATGCCGCGGATGGACAGCAGTTCGGTTCGAAGGGTGTCGGCGTCCTGGTCCAGGAAGCGGTCGAAGTCGCCCTCCCGGTGTTCGGTCACGTGCGCGCAGAAGTTTTTGATCTTTTTGGTTTTTTGGTTGTAGAAGCCCGAGGGGCGGATGAGAAGCGCCAGGGCGGAGGCCGGGACGGCGCAGATTTCGGAAAAGCCCAACAGGTTGTTTTCGCGAAGGTTTTCTATGGCCCGTGCCACGTTTTTCCACGCGGTATTCTGGGTGAGAATGGCCCCCAGCACGACTTCGAAGGGGGTTTTCGCCGGCCACCATCCCCGCGGCCCGAAAGCGTCGTAGAGCGCGGCGTAGATATCTTGCAGCAGTTCCGTCCTGTTCGATCTCACCCGATGCCCACCCCCGCGATTTTAGCGCCGCAGGCGGTGCAGGTCCCGTCCTTCACGTGCTGCATGCGGATGGAGTAGCCCACCCGCCCGATCACCACCGTGCCGCACGACGGGCAGTAGGTGTTCTCGCCCGCATCTCCGGGCAGGTTCCCGGTGTAGACGTAGTGGAGCCCGGCATCGAGCCCGATTTCGCGTGCCCTGCGAACCGTTTCCACGGGCGTGGGGCCCCGGTCGGTGAGACGATACGTGGGGTGGAACCGGCTGACGTGCCACGGGATGTCGGGATCGACGCCCGCCAGGAATTCGGCGATGTCCCGCAGTTCGCGCTCGCTGTCGTTTAAGCCCGTCACCACCAGGGTGGTCACTTCGACCCAGATCCCGAGTTCCCTCATGGCCTCGATGGTGGCCAGCACCGGCTTCAGGCGGGCCCCGCACTGCTCCCGGTAGAAATCGTCCCGAAACGACTTGAGGTCCACGTTCGCCGCCCCCAGGACGGGGGCCGCCGCATCGAGCGCCTCGCGGCTCATGTAGCCGTTGGTCACGAAAACGTTTCCCAGGCCGCGCTCCTTGGCCCCGGCGGCCGCATCCAGCGCATACTCCATAAAGACGGTCGGCTCGGTATACGTGTAGGAGACGGTGGCGCAGCCCCGTTCGACGGCCTGGCCGGCCACCGCGTCCGCCCGGACGTCGCGGCCGTAAATCCGCCCCTGCTCGCGCGGCGACTGGGAGATGTCGGCGTTCTGGCAGAAAAGGCACCGAAAGTTGCACCCCGCCGTGGCGATGGAGTAGCTGGTGGTGCCGGGATGGTAGTGAAACAGGGGTTTTTTCTCGATGGGATCGACGCTCTGGGCGACCAGCTTCCCGTACACCAGGCTCCACAGCTTGCCGTCCCGGTTTTGCCGGACCCCGCATTGGCCGGTTTCGCCCGGTTCGATGCGGCAGTGCTGGGAACACAGGAAGCAGTGCACCCGGTTTTCTTCGAGCGGCCGGTAGAACATCGCCTCTTTCATGGATCGCTCCTTTTGGCCGGGGGAGCGCCGGGTTGTGCTAAACCGGCAGTTCGGGCAGCGCCGAGGACGTTTTGGGCTGCATGCAGCCGTTTTTCGCCGCCGGAGGAAACCGCCAGCACAGGCCCCGGAAAGAGGGTTCGGCGCCGGCCGGTATGTCGCTGAAAACCGGGGTCTGGATGGTGCGGTAGCGGCTCCGGACGTCGATCCTCATGGCGATAAAATGGCCGAAGGGCAGGCAGTGGCAAACGGGGCAGCGCTCCAGGTGGTGGATGTAGCGGATCAGCGGGAGCGGTAAAGTGAAGCCGGTGCGCCACGTGACGGGCACCTGGCCGTGCAGGATGCGGGCGCTCATCTTCTTTAGCTGGAAGATGCTGAACGAACGCGCCTGCGAGTAGAGCGATTCTCTCCACAGCCGTTCGATGAAATTGACGGCCCGGCCGATCGAATAGCGGTTCAAAACGCCCAGGAGGACCGTGTGCCGGGCGACCCGGAAGGCTTCCCGGAGGGCCTTGGCGGGGTCTTCCACGAATTCGAGCGAGGTGATGAGGGCCACGGTGTCGAATTCGTTGTCGCTGTAGGGCAGGTCCTCGGCAAATCCCCGGTCCAGTCCCACCCGGCCGCTAAGGCGCCTGCGGGCGAGTTCCAAGCCGGTGCCCGAAGGGTCGATGCCGGTCACCATGTGCCCCAGCGAATCGAACCATTCCAGGAAGATGCCGCTTCCGCAGCCCACTTCCAGGACGCGCTGGGGAGACGGCGGGTCCCACACCCGAAGAAGGAGATCTTTTTGGAGCGCGAAAACCGAACGTCCCACATCGGAGCGGAACCAGTTTTCGTAGCGTTCGACGTCGTTTAATCTGAATACATGGCCCACAGAAAACCTCGAACACCAAATCGGGACGCCGCTCCCAACCCGTGTTTCAAATTGTGCAATCCCGCGCGTGCCGCGAAGCCGCACCGACTTCCCAAACCCCGCTCCCGGCAGATCCCCTCAACCCGCAACTCCCAATTCGTAACCGCTAACCAAACCGGCAACCGGCTCCTACTTGTCGCGCAGCACCGCCCCCTTCGACCCCGAGGTCACCAGGCTCGCGTAGCGCGCCAGGTACCCGGTCTTGATCCTCGGTTCGCGGGGCTTCCAGGCCTGCCGGCGTTTTTCCAGGACCGCTTCGTCCACCAGCAGTTCGATCTTCTTGTTGGGGATGTCGATCAGGATCCGGTCGCCCTCTTCCACCAGGGCGATGGGACCGCCCACGGCGGCTTCCGGCGATATGTGCCCGATGGCCGCTCCCTGGGTCCCCCCGCTGAACCGGCCGTCGGTGATCAGAGCGACGTCGCGCCCCAGCCCCCGCCCGATTATGGCCGCCGTCGGGGTGAGCATTTCCTGCATGCCGGGGCCGCCCTTGGGTCCCTCGAAGCGGATGACCACCACGTCGCCGGCCTTGATGGCCCCGGCCAGGATCGCGTCGGCCGCATCGGCCTCGCTTTCGAAAACCCGCGCGTTGCAGGTTCGGGAAAGCATCTCGGGGGCCACCGCCGACTGCTTCACCACGGCGCCTTCCGGGGCGATGTTGCCGTACAGGACCGCGATGCCGCCCTGTTTGTGGTACGGATTTTCCAGCGTGTGGATGATTTCCGGGTTGAGAACGCGGGCCGGGCCGATATTTTCGCCCACGGTCTTCCCGGTGGCGGTGATCGGATCGAGGTGCAGCAGGTCGCGGCGCGACAGCTCTTTCATGATGGCCTGGATCCCGCCGGCGGCGTTGAGGTCTTCCAGGAAATGCGGGCCGCCGGGCCGCAGGCTGCACAGGTGCGGCGTGCGGGCGCTGATGGAGTTGAACAGGTCCAGGTCGAGATCGATGCCCGCTTCGTGCGCGATGGCCGGCACGTGCAGCACGGTATTGGTCGAACACCCCAGCGCCATGTCCACCGTGAGGGCGTTTTCAAAGGATTTCGGGCCGGCGATGTCGCGCGGCTTAATGTCTTTGGCGATCAGGTCCAGGATGCGCCCGCCCGCCTGCTTGGCGAGGCGGACCCTGGCGGCGCTGATGGCGGGGATCGTCCCGTTTCCGGGCAGTGCGAGCCCGATGGCCTCCGCCAGGCAGTTCATGGAATTGGCGGTAAACATTCCCGCGCAGGACCCGCAGCCCGGGCAGGCGCAGTCTTCGAGCCGTTCCAGTTCGTCGGCCGAAGTTTTGCCCGCCTTGAACGATCCCAACGCTTCGAATACCGAAATGAGGTCCACCGGCTTGCCGTCCAGCCGCCCGGCCAGCATGGGGCCGCCGCTCACCAGGATCGCCGGGATATTGAGCCGCAACGCGGCCATGAGCATCCCCGGGATGATCTTGTCGCAGTTGGGGATGAGCACCAGGCTGTCGAAGGGGTGGGCCATGGCCATGATTTCCACGGAATCCGCTATCAGCTCGCGGCTGGCCAGCGAGTAGCGCATTCCGGGGTGGTTCATCGCTATTCCGTCGCAAACGCCGATGGTGCTGAATTCGATGGGGGTGCCGCCCGCCTGCCGGATCCCGGCTTTCACGCCCTCCGCTATCTTGTCCAGGTGGATGTGGCCGGGAATGATTTCGTTGGCCGAGTTGACCACGCCGATGAGGGGCCGGTCCAGTTCCGACTGCGTGTAGCCCATGGCCTTGAAAAGTGAGCGGTGCGGGGCCTTTTCGACACCCTTTTTCATCAAATCGCTTCGCATCTGGCATTCTCCTTCGAAGTCGCGTGTGCTTTTCGTGTCCGGGACTGGCGCGCTGCGGATCGAACACCCGCCGGGACCGGCTTTCGCCCGCCCGCAGCGGCCTCCGCCGAGGACCTGCCGGACGGGCCGGGCGGTGCTCCCGAAACCCTTAATAATTACAGTATTTTTGGTATTTTTGGAAGAGTAAATGCCGGATTGCCCAAAGTTGACTATCCGGGGGGCAGCTTATATAATCCTTCACCGTTTATGTGATCTTGTAACAGAAGTCTTTAGGGAGGTTTCGGGCACCATGGATCCAACCGGCAGCAGAGCTCTGTACCCCATCGGGATCGTCGCCGAACTGATCGGGATTCATCCCAGGACCCTCAGGGTCTACGAACAGGAGGGGCTGATAAAACCGGCCAGGCGCGGCGGCAAAAGGTTTTATTCGAACAACGACCTTCAGTGGCTCAAATGCCTCCGCAAGCTGCTGACCGAAGACGGCCTGAACATCGCCGGGGTCAAAAAGCTGCTCACCCTGGCTCCCTGCTGGACGATCCGCAACTGCTCCGAAGAGGAACGCAAACGCTGCCCGGCTCTTCTCGATATCCCGCAGCCGTGCTGGGAAATACGGGACCGCTGCAACGTCAAGGCTTCGTGCTCCGACTGCGAAGTCTACACCGGCAAGACGGACCAGGTGATGAAGATGGCGCGGGCCGGGGACGAGTGATGCTGGAAGCTGGATGTTGAACCCCGGATGCTCGATGCTCGCGCCCGGACGTTTGGTGCCGGATGCTTGCCCGGCTGCGGGATGGCGGGCTCATGACAAGCCCTGAGTGGTGGTAGCTAAATGAGTTATATTTTTGGTCCCGTGCCGTCGCGGCGGCTGGGGCGATCCCTTGGAATAGACGTAATCCCTGCGAAAACGTGTTCCTTCGACTGCATCTACTGTGAATCCGGGCGGACCACCCGGTTGAGCCTCAAGAGGCAAAACTTTGCCGACCCGGCCAAAGTCCTGCGCGAACTCGACCGGTTCTTTTGCCGGTTTCCCGACGGAGCGGACGCCGTAACTTTTTCCAGCGCGGGCGAACCCACGCTCTACGCCGGCCTGGGGAGACTGATCGGCGGCATCAAGCGCCGGGTCGCGGACATCCCCCTGGTGGTCCTCACCAACGGTTCCCTGTTCTACGATCCCGGAGTCAGAAAAGACCTTCTGGAAGCCGACCGGGTGGTGCCCTCCCTGGATGCGGCCACCCCGGAGGTGTTCGCCCGCATCAACCGGCCGCACCCCATGCTGGCCCTTCCGCAGATCATCGAAGGGATCGGCGCGTTTCGGCGCGAATACCGGGGCCGGCTGCACCTGGAGATCATGCTGGTTGCGGGCGTAAACGACAGCCCGGAGCAGTTGGAGGCGCTGGCGCTGGCAGCGGAAAAAACGGGGGCCGACCGGATCGAACTCAACACCGTGGCCCGCCCGCCCGCGTGTGCCGGCACACGCGGCCTGTCCGAAGAAGAAATGAAGCGGGCGGCTTCCTATTTTAGAGCGCAGCCCGTCGAAATCATCGGCGTTTTCAGCGGGTGCGGCGCGGGGGCCGAAAAGTCCGACATCGCCGCCCGCATCCTGCAAACCATCGAACGGCGCCCGTGCACCATTCATGAACTCGCCGCGTCCCTGGGGGTCGCCGAAAACGAACTGGCAACGGAGGCCGAAAAACTGCGCGACGAGGCGAAGCTCACCTTTCTGGCCTTCGAAGGCAAGGAGTTCCTCTGCCTCCCCGGCCGGACGAAACCATAAAAGGATTGCGTGCGGCGTTTATTTGCCAATCCTGATGCACATCCCAATAAGCAGAATCGCCCGTCCCGCTTCAATTGGCTGGGACGGGCTTTCATAATGGGGCTTCCATAAGCAAGTCATCTTTTGAAAAAGCTTGTAATTGCTTTATTGACAAGATAACTTGAGCGCACTAATGGCCTGCCGTCCTTATGATTGACATCCAGCTATCCTAAAAGTATTGTTATTCGAAATAAGGATAAGAACCGATGTAGGGTGGGCACGGCTTTATCGTGCCCACCGAAGACATTGGGTATATGGAAAACGGTGGGCACGATAAGAGCGTGCCCACCCTACACGGCTTCGCTTGCCCACCGATAATAAACCTTGAGTTTGTTTCCATGAGAGTTGGGCAAGATCTTTTCATGCTGCAATCGACCTACAACAATTCCGGGGGCGATTCCGATCTGGTTGGCAAAAATCTCGATTCCTTCGTTGGAATGATTCCATCGCTGAAGGAAACGTCTCAGTTCATCGCGAGGGATTAGGGTGTCGCTGGCAAAAGCGTTGGCCTCTTCCTCCTTCTCCCCGGAAAAATCGTTGCTCTCAATAAAGATCTCCTTTCGGCCGTGTTTAAGGATATGTCCAGCTTCGTGGAAAAAAGTAAACCATAACTGATCGTTGCTCTTGTATCGCAAGCTCAATTGGATAACCGCTTTGTCCCCAAGCCATCGAGTCGCACCTGATACGCCCGTTTTGGGCAACTCCGGGACAAATACAACTGCTACACCTGCCGAAGCGCAAAGAGCGGTCAAACGGGGTACGAAAACCTGTGGTTCTTCACGTGTTAGAGCACGAATGGATTCAAGCCCAATTAAAAACTTCTTCCTGTCGAACGGTGCACACAGAATTTGCTGGGCCTGGATATCACCCTGCCTGAGCCAAGCGGAAACAGCCTCTGCACACGTTTCAAACCTTTGAGTCTGTCGATAGGCCACCTGGTGTTCTCGCCAAACCTTTTCCCATTGATCCGGGGATGCGATGGCAAAAAAACGGAGGACCTCTTCCAGTTGTGCCAGCTTGTCTTTGTGCTTACTCAGCCAACCAAGTTTGACCATCGAGGTGACAGGGATCTTCTTCAGCCAACCCAGGTAAGTCTGGAGACGTTCCTTTTCGGCAAGACGAATGCGATCTTCCTGAAATTGCCGCTCCAAATTACTCCAGAAGTGAGCAGGACGACCAAGAGCGCGCTCTAGCTTGAGTGATGTATCAGAGGTAATAGGTGCCTTACCTTTGATGATTCCATTGATTGTTTTCTTCGTTAAGCCGATACGGGCCGCCAGTTCAGCTTGGCTCATGCCGTAACTGTCCAAATACTCCTCGATGACCTCGCCCGGCGTCACTATATAATCCGGAACATATTTATTTTGACGTGAGTTAGTCATGAGTGTCCTCCACTCCCAAGATCATGATGGCGGTAACTTTTGACCAGTCCAATCCTCCTTCTTTACGCTCCGGTAGGGGGTCATGATTTGGCACAAAAATCAGCCGGTAAGGGTAATCCAGGTCCACCGACAATTGCCCGGACCTTTGTCCTCGATGCAATTCGTGGCACCGGGCAGGAGGACTCTTGGGCGGCCAGAAATCCATCAGCGTTTCCGCCGCCCGAAGCTCTTTCATGCGGACACGGATCTTCTTTGCCCTTAACGCTCCCTGGAGCTTTTCGAGCTGCGCCCCTTCGTTGAAAGCCTTCTGGAGCTTCTTGGTCCTAAACGTAATGTTCATAAGGTAACACAGATCAAAAATAAATTAACCTGTCAAGTTAATTTTTCTCCAAACTTTCGCATGAAAGAAAGCTTTATCAGTTCACGCACGCAGCTGTGAAGAGCGTTTTATTTTAGAGTTTCCCGGCAGTGGATTGCCGGCCCTCTCCCTCCAAGCCCGTTCATCGCCGACAATACTCGCTACCACCATGCCAAGTTCCACCGAGTGTAGCGGAAAAGAGCCTCAAGCGTTTCTCGTTGAATTTTCTTCCGCCCTATCGCCCGGAGTTGAACCCATAGAGCGGATATGGAAATTGGTGGTCGCATGACAACTCATAATCCCTACTTTCCTACGGGTGGGCAAAAGGAATATGGCACTATTTTGTTACAAAAGGAGATGACTTTTCGGAATTGAACCATCTTAATTTTTCTCAACTTTGGTCTGGACAATGGGGCTAACCCCATTATATTTTTGAAGAAAATATATCGGTAAAGCGCACCGCGCAGGATCGGAACGATCATGGGCAGACTCATAAGTGTGGCCGGCATGCTCGTCGGGGCAGTGGGGTTGTTTTTCGGGTTTTACTATCTGCCGGGTAACCGGGAGGTGGCTCTCGACCTGGTGACGGGGACGACCGTGGGGGTGGTGGGCGTCCTCGCTTTCATCCGTCACGTGATCTTCCACAAATCGGATGCGGCGCGCCTGGGGTGGGAAACGGAACGGCCGGACTGGATGTTCGAGGTCGGCTTTGCCAATCTGGCATTCGGTTTCATGGGCTTTCTGTCCGTTTTTGCGCACTTGGGCATGCGGGCCGAAGGGGTCGTCCTGCTCGGCTACGCGCTCTACCTCTTCCAGGCGGCCCTGCTCCACGGATACCGGTACTTCACGAACGCAAAGAAATCCCCGGCCCGGCTGTGGCGAAGCGTGATCGCCACCCTTCTCTACGCCGCAATGATGACCTTCTTTGCCGTTCAAGCGTTCCGCGCCTAGGCCGACGTCCTCGCTAAAGGTCAGGCTCACACTGAGCCTGTGGTGACCCGGTGGCTCAGGTGAATCCCTGAGATGAAGCGCCGAACGGTGGCTCCAACGTCACGGCCGTTTTGGCCCGCGTTACTTGTTTGGATTTCGATGCCAGGATCAAAACTCCCCGGGTCACGGGGGAGCTGTTGAACCCTGTTTCGGAAACCAGTTCCGCGCCGGAAAAACCCGCTTGGTCCAACAAGGTCAGGAAATCCATTCCCGACACTGCACCGCCCTGTCAGCCGGCCCAGGTATCGACCATCGATTTTGTATCCCCCGGGCGGTGTCCAACGAGAATTTGGTCCGCCATCATCAGCTTCCCATTCTTTTTCAGGACCCGGAATATCTCCCGCACAGCTTTTGCTTTATCGGCAACCAGGTTGATGACGCCGTTGGAGATCACAAAATCAAAAGTCTCGTCAGGGAAGCTCAGGTTTTCAGCCGAAGATTCCAGAAACCGGACATTTTTAAGGGATGTTTTGCCTAGGTTCAATTTAGCCCGTTGCACCATATCGGGTGTCAGGTCAATTCCGATCACCCTGCCGTCGGGACCGACCATAACGGCGGCGATAAGGCTGTCCACACCGGTGCCGCAACCCACATCGAGAACCGTGGCCCCCTGGTTTATCGGACCGAGGCGGAACGGATTTCCAACCCCGCAATAGGATGCCGCCACGTTATCCGGTAGAGAATCTATCAGTTCCGGATCGTATTTTTGTTCTTCGAGCCCTTTGCGGCCGGTAGGGTATCGGAAGTTGCCTTCCGGGCCGGCGGCGACCTTCGCATACTTTTGCCGGATGCCCTGCTTGATGCGCTCTCTTTCCTCGGCTGTAAACTGAGTGTCCATGGTGGTTCACCTCAACAGGTTTCTTCCGATGCCTTCAGACTCTCGTGTGATAAAGTCCGCCCCCGACGTACCATTCCATACCAGGAAACGAGTTCCGTGGACTCGATGCTCATTTTAACCAATTTTTTCCCGTCTGTGAGGTTCAAAACGGCTTGCCGAATCCTGCACAGCCCGGAGTGTCTTTTGGGCCATGGGGCCGCGCCTGCAGCATTCCCGCAGTTAAGGGCTTGTCCGTTCTGTTCCATGCCGTCCCGGCTGGTTCTCCCGTTAAGAATTCGGTAACACAATGCTAATGAAGAATTAACACCGCCGACACGAAACGGTCACACGACTCCGCTATGGGTACCGTGCACTGCTGTTTTTTCTCCGACCTACATTATTCTGCCCAAGGGACATGAGACAATGCAGAGAAACGGCGTCATGCCGGGTCCGCCGGTACCGTTCCATCGCTCCTTCCTGCTCCCTGTGCTGCTTGCCCTCGCGCTTTGGCTCGGATCGCCCCCGCATGTCCGCGCCGCAACCGCCGCAGAGCAGCGGGCGCTGGAGAAGCTGGGGCCCGGCGTGGTCGAAGGGATTGCCGCCAAGGGGTTTCCCCGGCGGTTGATCGTCCTGTTCGAGGACGGGGCGGTCCAGAAAGAGGCGCGGCGGTTGCGGGGCCGGCGAGGCCTGGCGCACGAAGACCCGCCGATCCTCAAATTTAAAAAGGCCCGTTTCCGGGAGATCAAAGACAGCGTATTTTCCGTGATCGAGCCCGGCCTGGAACTGAAGCGGGATTACGATCACCTGCCCATGGGACTGGTGGAATTCCGCAACGGGGATTCCCTCATGCACTTCCTTATGCGGGACGAGGTGGCGGCCGTTCTCGAAGACACGCCCATCTACCCGGCTCTCGCCCAGAGCCTGCCTCTCATCGATCAGCCCGAACTCCATTCCTTGGGATACGGAGGCGAGGGGGCTACCGTGGCCGTGCTGGATACGGGGGTCAATTACACCCTTTCGGCGTTCGGCTCGTGCACATCGCCCGGCGTGCCGGCTGGGTGCAAGGTAGTCGCCGCGGCGGACATCAACGATTCCGGCAGCGACGACGGCCAACTGGACGACAACGGGCACGGCACCAACGTGGCGGCCATCGCCTTGGGCGCAGCGCCGGGCGCAAAGATCGCCGCCATCGACATTTTCGACGATTCCACCACGGATTCCGATATAATCGCGGGAATCAACTGGGCCATAGCGCACCAGTCCGAGTATAACATCGTCGCCATCAACATGAGCGTCGAGAACGGTCTGAAATACCAGGCCCCCTGCTCCAGTTCGCGGACCAATCCCTTTATCAGCCCCATAAATAATGCACGCGCCGCGGGCATCCTGCCCGTCGCCTCTTCCGGCAACGGCGGGTACACGGACGGCATCTCCTCTCCGGCATGCACGCCCGGCGTGGTTTCGGTCGGCGCCGTCTATGATTCCAATGTGGGAACCCGCTACTGGAGTTCCTGCACGGACACCGCCACGGCCGCCGACATGGTGACCTGTTTTTCCAACAGCGCTTCTTTTCTGACCCTGCTGGCCCCGGGGGCGCTGATCACCGCCGCCGGCAGCACCTATGCCGGGACCTCCCAGGCGGCTCCCCATGTGGCGGGAGCCGCAGCCGTCTACCGGGCGGCCTTCCCCGATGAAACCCTGGATGCGACCACGGCGCGCCTGACCGCACGGGGGGTGCCCGTCACGGACCCCCGCAACGGCATTGTCCTGCCGCGCCTGGATATGCTCGCGGCCCTCGGTCCTCCGTCCAACGACCTCTTTGCCGCGGGATCCGCCCTGGCGGGTGGTTCGGGAAGCCGGGAGGGAAACAACGCCAACGGGACCAGGGAAGACGGAGAGCCTTATCACGCGGGAAACCAGGGAGGCCGTTCGGTCTGGTTTACCTGGACCGCCGCAAGTTCCGGCTGGTTTTCCCTGGACACGCACGGAAGCGGGTTCGACACGCTCCTCGCCGTGTATGTCGGAACGGCCGTGGACCGGCTCTCCGTCATTGCCTACAACGATAATGACGGCAGTGAGGGAAACGCGAGCGGCCTGAGCTTCTACGCGCAGGCGGGAACTACCTACCGGATCGCCGTGGACGGGGTCGATGGGGCATTCGGAAATTTCGTCCTGAACTGGGGGGCCGGTTCGGAAGCATTTGAAGCTCCGGCCCTCGGATTTGCGGGCGCCGGGGTTCTCTACTTCGTGCTGTTCGGTGCCGCGTCGTTTGCACTCCGGGGCTCGTCCCTTGTTTCTCTGTTGAAGAGACGGGACCGGCGGCCCTAGACCGGGAAGTTGTCCGCGTGCCTTTGCAAAAAACCCGCAGCAGCCCCAAAAGGCCGAAGGCCGGGAAAAAGGATGCGCCCCCCGCCGCCGCGAAGTCCGGGAAGCGCTCCCCCCTGCTGCGCTTCGGCATCCTGTTCGCTCTTTCCTGCACGATCATCTACATCGTTCTGGCTGCGCTTCCGCTGGATTTCCTGGCGCCGATCGACGAGCATACGGCCTGGAGCCTCCGGCAGGCATTGAGAACGGCGGGGATGAATGCTTCCATCCAGGGGAGCGTGGTCAGCGCCGGCGGGTTTGCGGTGAGCATCATTCCCGAGTGCACGCCGATCTTTGCAATAGGACTGTACCTAAGCTTCGTAATGGCCTATCCCGCTTCGGCCGGGGTAAAGCTCGCCGGACTTGCCGCCGGAATTCCCGGCATCTGGGCCGCCAACCTGGTTCGCCTGGCCCTGGTGTTCGTTGCCGGGTACCATTACCGGAATTTGTTCAATGCCGTGCACGTCTATTTCGGGCAGGTTTTTACCGCATGCGTGGTGTTCGCGGCCTGCATGATTTGGCTGAATTCCATGCCGAACGAAAACGGCCCGAAGCATTCATTCCCGAAGCCGGCGGGGTTCCTGCTGCGGTTTGCCGCCGTTTCCACGGTTGCGTTCTTCGTGTGGCTCCACATCAACCCCAGGTATATGTGGCTGGTGGACCAGTGCATCCGCTTTATATTCTCGCTTTTCGGCCGCGAGCTGGTTATTCCTCGAAGCCTCGGCGTCTATTACTATACTTTCAACGTGGTGGTGTTCGCCTCCCTCATCCTTGCAACGCGGTCCGCGGCCTGGAGGCGGAAAGCGAAGGTCTTCGCGACGGGGCTTTGTCTTATTTTTTTGGTGCATGTGTGCTACCGGGCGTGCAACGTCCTGATCACCGCATACAGCGTGCTCGCCTTTGCAAAAGTTACGGTCATGCTCAGCACGGCGGGACAGTACCTGCTGCCCGTCCTTTTCTGGCTCGCCCTGGTCGCCCCGGGCTGGTATTGGCCTGCCAAGTCGTTATCGCGACCCTTCCCGGCGTCGAAGTGAATCCCGTGGGGTGTGGGGGAAAAGGGGCTGTTGCCGAAATCCAAAATCTCGGTCGGGCAGCGCAAAATAGCGTAGGCCGCTCCTTCCCCTGGCGGGAAGAGGCGGGGAAGGGGGAGTAGGTACCTGGAAATACGACACCCTCCCCTAGCCCCTCCCATCGCAGGGAGGGGGATTTTCGTTCGTTCCGTTAGTGGCGAACCTTGATACTCATCCGGGCAACCTTAATACTCATTTGGGCAACCAGCGATACTCATTCGGGTAACCAGCGATACTCATCCGGGCAACCGCCCCGAAACATTTCCCCCGTTCTTTTTCATTGGTACCGGGTCCTGCCCGCTCCGCCCTACATCTGCACGTCGCTGTGCGGCCCGGCGGGCGGTACCGCCAGGATCTCGACCGGGTGGTCGGGCACGGTCATGGCCGTGAGGGTGTGGGCGAACAGTTTGCCGGCCAGTTCCTTTATCTGCGCGGGGGTCACCGCTTCGATCAGTTCGGGGTAGCGCCGGTCGTAGTCCCAGCCGAGGCCCAGCACTTCGTTGAGGGCGGCGCTGGACGCCTGGGTGTCCAGGCTCTGCCTGGCAAGCTTCTGGGCGACCAGCATCGTTTCCCGCGACTTGTCCAGTTCCTCCTTGGACACCGGTTCGGTGGCCAGTTGTTTCAGGTTGGCCATGATGATCTGCCGGACCTTTTCCAGGTTGCCCATGGTGGTCTGGGTCATGACGCCGAAAAACCCGGCGTTTTCACCGTAGAAGGGAAACGCGAACACGGTGTAGACCAGGTTCTCGTCCCCGCCCCTGAGGGCTTCGAAGATCCTCCCGGTGACTCCCCCGCCGGAGAG
Source organism: Syntrophobacterales bacterium Delta_01 (assembly GCA_001603845.1). Taxonomy (GTDB): domain Bacteria; phylum Desulfobacterota; class Syntrophobacteria; order Syntrophobacterales; family Syntrophobacteraceae; genus SbD1. Next base: position 14,113 of record LUZZ01000002.1, read on the forward strand.
GATTCCCGTCAGAACGTCCAGCACGGGCCGCTGCGAGTCGGTCACGGCCATCCCGTTGGTGCCGATGTACAGGGCGGCGCTGTTTTTTTCGTTCTTTACTTCCACGACTCCCGTTTTGGTGATGGGACGCCTTTCATCCGGCAGGTTGACCTGGACCGGTTTTCCGGACCACTTGCCGAATTTTTTGGCTATCACGGCCTGGACCATCGCCGGGTCGATGTCCCCGTAGACGGCCAGGACGGAATGGGTGGGGTTGACCATTTTGTGGTAGAAGGCGAGCAGGTCGTCGCGCGTGAAGGCCTTGACCGAATCGGCGGTGCCCAGGCGGTAGTGGGTGTAGTTCGTCTTCTGGAAGTAGTTTTTCTTGAACAGGCGCAGGACCTCGCTTTGCCAGTTCTCATCGGCGCGCTTGATGGCGATGAGGGTGTCCTGGCGCTGCTTTTCGATTTCATCCTGCGGGAAGTCGGCGTTTTGCACCAGGTCGGCCAGGAGGTCGATGGCCCAGTTGAAGTCTTCCTTCAGCACCTTGAGCGAGATATGGTAGGTGTTGTTGTCGGACCGGGCGTCGATGATGCCTCCGGCGTCCTCTACCGCCTTGAGGATCTGCATGCGGCTCCGGGTGGTGGTTCCCGCGGTGAGCAGCGAGGCGGTGAAGGCCGAAATCCCCGGCCGGTTGAAATCTTCCAGGGAAAGTCCCCCCTTGCCGTAAAGGTGCATGGTGACGAAGGGAAGGGCGTTGTCCTGCTTTACGAGCGTCCGCAGGCCGTTGGGCAGCTTGTTGAATTGGACGGGCGATGCGGTGGGCACCGGGCACTCGACCGCGGCCGGCGCCGCCTTGGGTTCGACGGAGGGGGGCTTGATCACCGCCACGTTCATGTGTTCGGGCACCAGGTACTGTTCGGCCACCCGCTGGACGTCCTCGGCGGTCACCGCCCGGATCCCGTCCACGTATTCCTCGTCGAAATACGGGTCGCCGGAGATGAGGTACGAGGACGCCAGGGAGGCGGCCATCGCCGAAACCGATTCCTTGGCGAAGATGTGGTGCGCCACGGCCGTCTTCTTGGCTTTGTCCAGGTCGGGGCCGCTTACCAGCGCGGTCTGGAACCCCTTTATTTCATCCTCGATGTCCTTGAGCGCTCCCGGCCACTGCGGCGGGGAGAGCGAAACGGAGATGATGAACTGGCCGCGCACGTAGGCCGGAGACCAGTGTGCGGCGCCGATCGCGTACACCTTCTTTTCCTGGTCCTTGAGGCGGCAGTAGAGGCGGCAGGTTTCCCCCTCGCCCAGCAGGTTCGCCAGGATGTCCAGGGCATAGGCGTCCTTGTTGTAGGCGTTGACCGTGGGGAAGCCGATCTTGGCCTGCACCAGCCTGGTGATGGGCACTTCCTTCTCGTTCCAGCGGGGCGTGGTCTGGAGCGGTTCCTCGGGGACGGCGATGTCCGCGGCGGGCCTCGGGAAGAAGGTTTTCGTCTTTTTCACTACGAAATTCAGCACGTCGACCGGCTGGACGTTTCCGGCCAGCACGACGACCATGTTTTCCGGCTGGTAGCGCTGGTTGTAATAATCGAGCAGGTCCGCCCGCGTCTGGCCCACGAACACCTGTTCGTAGCCGATCACCGGGATTCGGACGGGGCTGACCTGGTAGGCGGTCTGGACGAACAGCTTCCACAGTTCGGCGGCCGCGTTGGTCTCTCCCATCTTCATTTCCTGCTGGATGACCGATTTTTCCCTCGCCACCTCGCCCGGGTCGAGCAGACTTTCGGAAACGTAGGAAAGCAGAATATCCAGGGCGTCCTTCCAGTGTTCGGCGCCCGTGTTGATGTAGTAGACCGTCTTGTCGTAAGAGGTGTAGGCGTTGGTGGAGCCTCCCATGGCCTTGATGCGCTCCTTTGCCTGCTCCTCGGTAAACGAGCGGGTGGACCCGCCGGCTACCACGTGTTCGAGGTAATGGGAAAGGCCGGCGTTCAGGTATTTGCCTTCCAGCATGGACCCCGCGCGAACGAACACCTGGGCCGAAACCACCTCGGTGCCCGGCTGCTGGTGCACCAGCAGCGTCAGGCCGTTTTTGAGCACCACGAACAGGTCCTCGGGTTTGGAGGCCAGGGTGCGCTGGACGGACTGGCGCGTTTCGGCCGGAATCGGCGGGCATTGTTTCTGGGCATCGGCGGGCGCGGGCGGAGCGAAGACCGCGGCGACGAACAGGACGATTATCGAAAAAACGGCGTGAAACCTTTTGACCATCGAGTCAGTTCCTTTCTTGATCGGCATCCCGGCGTGCCCGGTTGATCGTATTGTAACGACAGGCGGCGGCGAATTCCAGTGGGAGGGCGGAACGGGCGGCGTATCCTACTGAATTGGTTCAAAATGGTGTCGAAACGATGCCTTAAAAGCGGGAGGCGCTTAGATTTCTTCTTTTTCGATCAGGCCCGCGATATACCGGTGCCGGTGGAAAGTCCCTTCCGGAGTCTGCCAGCGGACCGGGGGGCTGGACATCGACCCCGCCCGCCAGGTGCCGTCAGGGCCGCGAAACACATCGACGCCGATATCGTCGATGCGGAAAAACCGCAGCAGCCGCGAAAGGTGCTCCGAAAAATCGTCCAGGCCGGCCCCGGCGGCCGCGGCCGCGGGGTCGGAAAAACGGGTGAGGCTCCCGCCCGGTTCTTTCCCGATGGCGGCCACGCGCCGGCAGTTGACGAACACCAGCAGGAACCGGTCTTCGACCGCGCACACCTCCTGGGCGATCAGGGGATTGTGCTTTCGAGCCTCTACGGACAGTCGGGCGGTGTCCGCCACCACCTGCGGGCCGTCCGATGCCGACGGTCCCATCACCGTGAACGGAAAGGAAAAATCCGAAAGGATCGCTTCTTTCTGCCGGCCGAAATAGATGCGGGTGCGGGGGTGCGGCAGGGGCGCAATGCCGCCCGGCTGCTCGATCCCGCAGAGCTGAAAAAAAGTCTCCTGGACCAGCCGCGACTTGCGCAGCCCGTAGGTGAACCCGCTCGGGAAGACGTTCTTGCCGGCGGCTTCGAAAATTTTGGCGAACCTGGGGGTCGGGAAAAATATCCGGCGGGCGGAAGCCAGCAACTCCCGTTCGGCGGGGGAATAGTCCGCAATGGCGGCGCGCACCCCCAGGGTGAGCACTGCGGGGCACGACGCCAGAAACGGTGCTATTGCTGCCACGGGTTTGGGCATAGGGAGCCGGAACTCACTTGGCGGCGGACTGGACGGACCTGTCCGAACTTTCTTCCTCTCCCGCATTGAGCAGCAGGTCGGGATGCACCCCGTAGTTATAGCTTCTCATGCGGAAATAGTTGTCCAGGATTCCCACCTTGGTGTCCACGTAATCGTAAATCTTGAGGTGCACGCCCGATGCATCCTCGTTCTGGCTCACGTCCCGGATGGCCGCGGCCAGCGGTTTGCGAAAATAAACCGGGGCGGCCAGAAAGATTACGCTCGACTTGATCGCCTGGGAATAGCCGGCAAGGTGCCGGGGCGAGAGCAGCAGCACCGGCGCCTTCCTGGCATGAAACCCCGGAGGCAGCGCCTGGTGGTTGCCGGTGGCGTCTTCGCCGTCCCTTTTCTGGTTGTTGGGCAGATAACGGCTCAGAGATTCCGCCTCGATGTTCCGCCGGGCCAGCTCTTCCTTGATGGCCTTTTCCTGGTCGTCGTCCCCGGACAGAACGAGCAGCGAACTTTCCCCCTGTTCCAGTTCGGCCTGAATGTCGTCGGCGATGATCCGGTTTCTGTCCGCATCGAGCATCAGTTCCCGGATCATCTCCTGGTAATCGGCCCTGGAATTGTAGGGGTACGTGAACTGGGTGGGGCGCGCAATGACCTTGCCGGGAATAATGCCGCGCCCTTCCCTGGCATCCCGCTCGTTGATGGTGTACACTACGTCGCCGAGGTAGAAATAGATCAGCTTGAACAGCCGGTCCCGGCGCTCCAGGGTGTTGGAAAGCCCCAGGATGTAACGGCAGTCGAAGTTCGGGATCAGGTTGGTCAATACCTTGGATGGCGAGCGTTGGGATTCATCGACGATGATGTAGCCGACCTTGTCCGCCACGTTTCTCCAGAAGTGCATGATCTCGCCGGTATGGCCGATGGTGATCTGCTTTCCCACCCTGTGGACCCCGCCGGAAAACAGGCCCACTTCGGAGCGCGGAATCTGGAGGAAGCTTTCGATCTTGCGGAGCCACCCTTCGAGCAGGTCGATTTTGGGAATCATGATGAGGGTGGGCTGGCGCCTCTGGGCTATCGAGTAGAGTGCGATGACGGTCTTGCCGCTCTTGTGGCCGCCCACCAGGGTGCCGCAGTCGTGTTCCAGCACGGCCTCGGCCGCGTCCTGCTGGTAGTTTTTCAATTCCCCGTGGAATTCGATCGGAACCGGATCCAGGTAGCGCCGTCTATCCGCAATTTTGTAGGGTACCTGGAATTTTTTGCACAGTTCCAGGAACTGATCGAAAAAACCGCGCGGAATCAGGTAGCTGCGGCCTTTCTGTTTGATGCAGCTTATCTGTGCAGGTATATTGCCGATCCATTCCCCACGGTTATGGCGCAGTTCGTAATCGGGGTTGGTGAACACCAGCCGTTCGTGCAGTTTCCTGTCGAGCATGGGGGGCAGGCCGTCGACCGGCACCTTGACCCATTCGGCAAGAAGAATATTTAGGTTTCTGATATACATTACATAATGACCTTTGACCGGATCAGGAGGATGAGAGTTTCAGCTATATGCAACAGGCCACATGGACTAGCCGGAGAAAGGCCTTCACCCCTGGACTGCGGACGCACGAAGGCCGCCCCGGAACACGGGCGGCTTCCCCGAAATTTAGCAGCATCCGGAAGAGATTGCTGTACGCTAAACACTCAGATTTGTTGTCGCAGCGCGCAAAAGCGAACGACTTTCCCGCTTACTGGATTATATCACACCTCTAGGGT
>LUZZ01000338.1 GCA_001603845.1 Syntrophobacterales bacterium Delta_01
ATGATGGGAAGAACCAGGAAGTTGCTGAATATATTACAGAAATATTGATCTCGGCTGCGTCGCTTCCATGGTTGGCGGGAGATGCGGGCGTCCGCTTTTTGAGAATGAATGTTCTTTTTTGGAAACAAACTGCAACCCTGCTCGAACATTCAGGGTGCATTTGGTTCCTTCCAAGGTTCCCTGCCCAAACTCCCCTGTGAAATCATTCTTGAACCCGGCTGCCGTCCAATGGGATACATTGCCTGCCTGAATTGCGCGATGATCTTGTTGATAAGCATGAGGCCGTCATGCCCGCCCAAAGCGGGACCCCGCCTTTTGGGCTCCTCTGCCGGACGCTGACCCTCGCCTGCAGAGCGAGCGGTCACTTTCGAGGAAACGCTCCGGGTTTTTGGGAAGATGCCTGACCACCCCCGGTGAGTTTCCCGGAGCCCAGCTCCCTTCCAGGCTCCCCCCGCTTGTGACTAAAGGAACAATTTGTTCCCTGCTGGCATTCCGTTCTTGGCCGAAGGGTTCGTCGGGATGATGATTTTTACTTTTAAATCAGCATGTTAAAACCATTAGCTGGGAATGGTATATTTATTGCTTATTGATTTTATCAAGTACTTTTTGTACAAGATTTCTTCTGCAACATTTTTTGACATACCAGCAATTGTCAGGTCCCTGCGGCAAGCGGGGAATCTTGAAACGCGAGTAACCTCTTTTCCTGATCAGGCCGGAGCGTTGAGGAAGGTCCCTTTTAGCGCGCCTGTCGGCCTTATACAAGCATTGTAGAATACGTTGTTCCCGGCACTTGGCGAGAAACCCGGATGGATTTTTCACCTCAGTGTTTGCGACCTGGATTCCGTAGAGGCCTGTCAGCCGGCAGACCACTCGGCCTGCCGGCGAATTGCGGTTCAGTAAACCAACGGTAATCTGACTGGGAAAGGAGGCTGGAAATGGAGCGTTTCGGCACGGGTTATTTGGAAGAACGCAAGCTTGTTCAGCGTTGGCCTCAGCCGATCCCGGCCATCGTCTCGCTGGCACTGACCCTCGCGGTATTTTATGCCAGTTGGTGGATCTTCCAGGACCCCAGGGGCTGGCTGCGGATGTACACGCCCTATGTCGGCTACATGTACACACGATGGTGGCTGATCATGCTGATCTGGATGGTCTACATCTTCAACTACTGGCCGTTCAAACGCAGTTGGCTGGAAAGCACCCACCCGGTCATCAAAGGGATAATCCTCACGGCAATTTCCGCAATAATTCTTTTCGTGCTCATCAAGGGTTTTTTCGAAGCCCTCCTCGGCAACTACGGGATTGCCTATTTCAACCCTGACAGGCTGATGAAGCTTCACGGGATGACGGAATTCTTCGCCCTGGAGTATGCCTCGCTGGCCTGCCTCATGTTCGCGGCAATCGCATCCTGGTTGAGCCCGGCCTGGGTGGTAGCCCTGGAGGAAGTTCCATGGCAGAAGATGGGACAACCCGGCAAAGGCGTCAGCATCCTGGTAGCCACTTTTTTCCTGAGCACGCTGGTCTTTTTCATGACCATGCACTCTCACATGGGAATTCTCTATTACCCCTGGCAGTATTTCACCTCGATTGCGCCGCCGTATTGGGAGAAATTTGCCAACACGGTTTCCGGCAATTTTCATGTGTCCTGGATCATGTGCTGCACGGTCACCGTGTGGTTGGTGGAAACCATCTGGGAGCGGTTCCCCTTCAAGCTGATCCGCACCGCATGGCTGCGTCGGCTCACCGCGTTTTTCGGGATCATCGCCATCGCTTTTGCCATGCATTTCTTTCTTTATTTTGCCCAGGAACTGACCTTCGGCCCCGCCATCCGTGGTACGCGGCGGGATTTTGCCCCTGACTGGCGCTGGCTGCATGTGGGGGAAATGGCTGTTTTCCTCCTGTTGCCGGCCCTGTTCTTGACGTTCTACTGCAACAACTGGCCCAAGAAGTACAGTCTGCCGGTGAATGTGCTGGTCCGCACCGTCATCGCTGTTATTGCGGCTACAGCACTCTATGTCTTCTATTATCGTACGTCGCATCTTTTTCTGGGAACTCAGAAAGGGTTTTCGCATCCCCAGCAGTTCCCGATGATCCCCACCATCTGGCTGATAAACATATGGCTGGCGCATCACTGGTTCATGGACAACTGGCCTGCCTGGAAGATGGTGCCGAAGACCGCAGACGAGATTGCCGGGGACCATGCCGCAGGGCAGGCGAAGGTGGCTGAAATCCGTTGGAATTCCGCTTTGGGCTGGGGGCTCGGAGTGGGAGGCGCCTGCGGAGTGGCCCTGTATTTTATCGTCTTGAGCACTTTGCCCTGGGTCTACAGATCCTTCACCATCATCAAATGAGGTGAAAGAGAAGGAGAAGCCATGTCTGAAGACAAATACAAAATCAGCCGCCGTGACTTCTTCAGAGGGGCGGCCATGGGCGTACTGGGCGGCACGGTCTTGGGGATGGGCCTTTTTTCCTACTCCCCCTGGCATAAGGCATATTTCCCGAAAATGCAGCGCAAGCTGGCAGACATCGGTGCCTGCAAATCCATCAAGGTGACGAACATCTCGGAGACGAGCTGGTTTGAAAACTCCATTCTCATGGGCGATATCAAGGGGGCCGGCGGACTTCTCGTAAACCAGTACACTTACAACTGGCCGCCTTTCGGAGACGGCGGCGGTCTGGGCAAGGGCACCTACGAAAACGGGGTTGCCAAGATCAAGCATCTTCTGCCCGACAACCTGGAGGAAGCCTGGGCCATAACCGAGAAGCTGTCGGTTCATCCCGAAAACGCAGGCGGGTTTGCGTGCCTGATCGAAGTGGAGGACCTGGACGGCAGGAAACGAAACTTCCTCCTTGACAGCGGCTGGTCCTACAAGTGGACGGACGAGTGCTTCAAGCGGGAGGGCATAGACGGGATGCTTAAGAACAGGGAGATCGAAGCCCTGATAATCTCCCATGAGCACTTCGATCACTTCTGGGGACTCCCGGTCACTTACAAGTACGATCCCCATATCACCACCTACATCCCGGAAGGGTTTTATCCCGAAGGTCTGCAATACATCGCGGCGGCCGGCCATAAGGGAAAGCTGGTCAAGGTAAAACCGGGTCTCAATCCCATCGTTCCCGGCCTGGCTACGTTTGTCTTCGCCGTTCCCATCATCTGCCGGGTCTACGGGGAGCAGTCCATTTATGCCAATGTCAAGGACCACGGCCTGGTAAGCATCACCGGCTGCTGCCACCAGGGCATCATCCAGTTCGCCGAAACTGCCTACAAAGAGGTCAAATATGAGAAAGACAAACTCTACGGCATTTACGGCGGCCTGCACATATCCCCCTTTGAAGACTGGGACCCCAAGTATGACGACCTGGTAATCTCCCTGGGGAAGTACGGGTTTGAGAAGATTGGCTGCAATCACTGCACCGGGCTTCTCTGCGCCAGGAAGTTCATAGAGGCCAGGTACCCCGTCGTCAAGGGCACGGCGCGTTTTCGCACCAAGGATACGAGTTATCTCGGCAACGGCGACAAGATAGGCTTCGGGATCGAGATATGACCGATCTTCCGGTGGATGATGGCAACCCGTCGACCTGCGAAGAAACCGGAGATGACTCAGAGCCGGCCGGAGGAGCATCAGATGAAAAAATTGTCTGCGCCGATATTCTCAGTGCTTTTCTTGTTTTCAGTGTTGTCTCCTTTAAGTGCCTTTGCGGCCAAGGACGTGATTCCAGAGATGAAGGAGTGCATGGCCGCTCACGGCTCGCAAGAAGGGTATATGGCCGTCCTGAAAAAATACTGCGATCCGGGAATCATGCGGAAGGCTATGGGGCTGTTGGTTATCAAACATCCTTACGTGGTGCAAACCGAGGAGGAAGGCTCCTCGGTTTGCTACACGGTGGAAGGCGTTTCGGTGGAAACGAGTAGTGAAATCCCATCGGACGTCGTGCAGGTCTACAAGGCATGCTGGGAAAACGGCAGGGTGGTCTCCCTGGAATTTTTCGGAGCCAAACACAGGCCGCAGGCCTATGTCATGCCGGAGATGCTCGAGTGCATGCGGTCTCACGATTCTCGGGAGAAGTATGCAAAGGTGCTGGAAAAATACTGCGACCCGGGCATCATACGCCAGGCCATGGGGCTGCTGGTCATCAAGGAGCCTTCCGTGACCCGGGTGGAGCGGGAGGGACCGGTTACCATTTACACGGTCCAGGGGCGCACGGTCGGCACATCGAGTGAGATCCCGGCGGACACCGTCCAGGTTTACAGGGTCGGATGGAAGGGCGGGCGCATTATTTCCCTGGAGTTTTTGGGCTCCTCTGCCGCTGCCCGCCGGAATTGAACCCCGTTGGAGAATAGACCGTGCTGCTGGGCCGTTTTTTTCGCGGAGATATAGGTTCCAGACCGGCCGCCGGCATACAGGAACTGCTGCGGGCGATCCTGATTCGCGCCAACTTCGTACCGGCCGTGCGCTACGGTATCGGGTGGCGGGGACTCAAGCAGTCAGTGGATGGCGAAGAGTGCTGGACGGCCAAAATCGCCGGATTTGCCGGCGTGTTCGGACTCTCTTTTGACGCCCTTATTCCGGAGCCGGGCTGGTTTGGAGGCCGGTTTCTCCTGCACTATTTTCCCGATCCCGGCGAAGCCTTGGTCGAGTACTGCTCCCTCCGGGCTGCGGCCGAGACCCAGCGGCCCGATTATCTCCAGAAGGTCAGGGATTTTTCATCCTATCCCGAAGTGGGCCCCCTTTTCGCGATCGGCTGTATCCGCCTCTCCGCTGGCTCGGCGGGAGAGGCGCTCGCGCTGGAACTTGAAAGTATTTCCACTCAGCGGACGATTTCCGAAGAGGGGGTCCTTCTGCCCGGGGACGGGCGGATGGTGAGAGTGATCGTCCCTGGGGGGTTCGACCAGGATTTCCCCGCATTGGAGGTGGCATTCGGCTTTTTTGATTCGCTCGCCGCATCGGTAACCTACAATCTCGAACAGCCGCCGGTCTATCTGAGCGAATGCCGTCTTCCCGCCCCCCAGATCGTTTATGATCGAACAGGCGGAACTCGTCCGGCCGCCGCCGGCATCTGGAAACTCAGGCTCCTTTTGGGATACGGCGCGGGCCGGTTCGGCGATCTCCGAGAATGTGGCCGGGACCCCGGCGAGAGTGCAGCGCACCGTCTGTGCTGGCGCTCTCCGGAGCCGCCTCCGCCTGAATATCGGGACCGCCTCTGGTGGCGGGCGCACCAGCTTCAGGACTTCAAGAGCATCGACAAGACGGTCCTGGGCATTGACGCCCGCCCGCCGTTCATCCTCCTCAGCGGTTTTCTGGGGGCAGGCAAGACCAGCTTGCTCCAGCACTTCATCGAGTACCAAACTCAACGCAGCCGCTTTGTGGCGGTCATCCAGAACGAGGTCGGCGAAATCGGCCTGGATGGAAAGCTCCTGGACTACACGGTTACGGAAATCGACGAGGGTTGCGTGTGCTGCAGCTTGGCCGGCAGCCTCAAGCGCGCGGTCCAGGGGATAATTGGCAGCTTTTCCCCGGACGCCATCATCCTGGAGACCTCCGGGCTCGCCAATCCGAAAAACCTGCTGGACGATTTGGGGGAACTGGCCGAGTGGGTTCGGATCGACGCGGTAGTAACCGTGGTTGACGCCTTGAACTTCGACACATGCGTCCAGAACTACACCATCGCCATGGACCAGGTTGCCGCCGCGGACGTACTGATCCTGAATAAGAGCGATCTGGCGAACGAAAAGCGCCTGCGGGGGCTGCGCGATCGATTGCGGCAGATAAACCCGCATGCACCGATCATTGTGACCTGCCGGGGGGATGTCAACCCCGCCATGATCTTCGACACGGAAGGATGGACGGGGTCCGAAGGCCGTTTGAAAGCGCCTTCCGCCTCACTGGATGACAAGCTTCTGTTTCATACCCACCTGAACGATCACCTCTGCTCTCGAACCATCCGGCTGCCGAAGGCCCTGGATCGCCGGGCTTTCTTTAAAGCGGTGAAAGCTTTGCCCGCTTCGGTCTTTCGGGCCAAGGGCATCGTGGACCTCGCCGCTCCTCCTCAGACCCTGCTTTTCCAATATGTGGGCGGCCGGTTCGACATCTCCGAATTTGCGGACACTCGCGTGCAGGACCGCTTTCTGACTTTTATCGGAAAAACGAAAGATTTAAACACCTTGGATGCCGTGGAGGGGTTCATTCGAGCCGCGGAAGCCTGAAGTGCCGGAGAATAATATTGCCTCTTAGCATTTTCCGCCAAAATCCGCCGGTCAATCGCTGATCCATCTCGAGGCAGCAAGGCTTGGAGCCCCTTTCCCATTTTCAACCCCGAGGCCGCCCCGGTGTCTTCGGCAGCCTCGGAGGGTATCGGCCGCCGTTGTTCATCGCCCGAACAGGCCTTTGATCTTGCCGCCGAGACTGCCGGCGGCTTCTTTCGTACTCTCCACGACGTTGCCGACGACGCCTTTTTTCTCCTGTGTTTTGGCTTCGCCGGCGTACTTCACCCCTTTTCTTGCGGCCTCGACTGCTGCAGGGCACGAAACCTGGGTCCCGGAGCCTGTACTAAACGCCGAAGCGGCGATTCCCGCGGGACCGAGCAGGGCGGCGCCTCCCACGGCCTTGCCGATGGCGATGGCCGCCTGGGTGGTATCGACGCCAAGAGAGGGGTCCGCCAGGGTGCCGGTGAGCTTGAACGGTTTTGCCAATTCGCCCAGGCTCAGACCGGCCTTTCCGAGCACCCCCGTGTCGAGCCCTTCTTTGGGGGTCGGGTTGAAGGCTATGTCCAGCCCCTCCGTTTTGAGATTGACCTTGCCGTCTCCGAGAACCGTCATCTGGTCCGTGTCGAACACCAGGGCCGTGGAGTCGGCCATCCCGTTCCGGATATCGAAACCGACCACCATGCACTCAATGGGGATTTCGTCCTTGTCACGACTCATTGGATTCAGGAGTCGGAGCGCACTGGTCCCCAGATTGGCGCCCAAAAGATTGAGGTACTTGCTGTCCAGCCGGCCCTGGTTCATGGCCAGAATGGTTTTGCCGTTGAGGTTTGCCATGATTTCGGCGACGGAGCTGCCGGAACCGCGCACGTTCACATCGAGGTCAACCTTCCCGGCCACCTTGTCGCTGACATGAAAATCTTTGTTCAGGCGCACCAGGTCCAGGCGAACAATCCTGACGACTGCATCCAGGTCGAGGACCTTGCCCTTCGGCAGAAGACGGACTTGCCCGTCCAGTGTCCCTCCTTCCATGCCTGCCTTGAGGGGCGACAGGGTGAGATTCCCATCGTTCAGGGCTAGGCCCAGGGTGAGATCGTTCATGCCGATTTTCGGAGTGTAGAATTCCTTGGCCGCAAATTGAACGTTTGCGTTCACGCTGTCGAGGGCCCCTACCTGGAGCGGTTCCGACGGGAAGACCCGCTGCCGCTTTGCCCCCGCGGTAGCAGTCTTGGCGCCCTCGCCGCTCTTTTGACCCTCGGCCGGCAGGAACGGCCGGAGATCGAGCTTGTCGGAAGAAAGGACCGCCTTGATTCCGGGCTTTTTCCCAGCGGCGTTCAACTCCACGGAGCCCTTGAGGTCGCTGTCCGCCACCGCCACGTCAAGGTCGGATATTTTATAGACCTTATCGGCGACGTCCGTGATCTTCCCCGCTGCTCGAAATGCTCCGGGGGGCATGGGTTTCCCGAAAATTTGTGCGACCTTGGCCAGGTCCTTTCCCTCAACCAGGAATTGGATATCCGCGCCGCTGCCGGCCAGAACGTTCCGGACGGCCCCCGAGAAGGTCAGGCGCACGAGATCTTCCTTCCCCACTTCTCCTTTCAGCTCTTTCAGGCTCAGGGCCTCTCCCTGGCCCTTCAACTGGAATGAAACCCGGAAGGGACCGATGTCGGGCACCTTGGCGAGGCCGGCCGTGGCCGCTGCGTCCTTGAGAGACGTCCCGTTGGCGTCCGCCGCAAGTGATACGACCCTCGCCCCCAGCACGTCCTTGATGTCGCCGTCCAGGGAGAGGTTGAGACCGGAGATTTTCGCGGTGAGCTTCAGAGGCCAGGGTGTTTCCGGGTCGGCCAGCGCGACCAGGGGGCCGACCGTTCCCGCCGCTTCAAACGGTTTGTTGTCATAGGCTGCCAAGAGAGACAACTGGACGGGGCTCCTTTCCGACGCGGCCTTCATCGTATACTTTTCCACCAGCAGGGCATGGGTTGCCCCCGTCTTACCGTCTCTGAAGGTGAAACGACCCTTCAAAATCTCCAACTGGTCGACTCCCAGGGCGGGAATGGACGCCGGCGCTTTGGGCTGCGGTTCGCCCTTGGCTTGAGGGCTCGCACCCGGCCGGGCGGTGTCGAACAAGAAGTTGGGTTTGCCCGACTTGTCGGTTTCGATGAGGACCGTCGGCTCCTGGAGTACCAGGCGCTTGATGAAGATCTTCTTGGAAAGGAGCGGGATAAGCTCCACCTGC
>LUZZ01000339.1 GCA_001603845.1 Syntrophobacterales bacterium Delta_01
CCCTTGGCGGGAGGGGCAGGGGGAGGGGGTAAAAATTAATCCATCCAGGCATCTCCATCCATTCCGAAAGGCGCCTCTATGAAGGTCATGTATTATCCGGGTTGCACCCTCAAAACGAGGGCCAAAAACCTCGATCGCTCGGCGAGAAAATCCCTTGCCGCCCTGGGCGTGGAACTGGTCGAACCCCGGCGGTGGACCTGCTGCGGCGTGGTCCCCTCCTGGGCCGAAGACGACGTCATGAGGCTCCTGGGGCCCGTTCGAAACCTCATCCGAATGAAAAGCGAGGGCGCGCCGAAAGTGGTGGTCGCCTGTTCGATGTGCTACAACTCGCTCGCGCGGGCAAACCTGCTGATGAAAAGCGACCGCGACAAAAAGCACGCGATCAACCGCTTCCTGGAAGAGGAGCCGGACTACAACGGCGAGGTGGAAGTGGTGCATCTCCTGCGGTTCATCCACGACGAGATCGGCTGGGAGAAGGTGCGGGAGCGGGTCCGGGAGCCCCTGGAGAACCTGCCGGCCGCCGCCTATTACGGCTGCACCCTGCTGCGCCCCAACGAGGTGGCTATCGAACCGCCGGCGCACCCGGAACTCCTTCGGGGGCTGCTGGAATGCCTGGGCGCGCGCGCCGTGGATTTTCCGGCATTTGCAACGTGCTGTTCCTCCTTCCAGTCGGTGACCCACCCGGACGCGGCGGCGCAGGTCGCCTCCCGGGTCACGGAAACCGCCCGCCGGTCGGGCGCCGAAACCCTGGTGACCTCCTGCCCGCTTTGCGAACACAACCTGAAGCAGAAAGAGCCCGGTCCCGGCGAAGCACCGGTCCGCGGCGACGAAAATATCCGGATCACCTATTTCACGGAATTGATGGCCGCCGGGTTCGGCATCGATCCGGCCTGATCCACCGGGTGGGCAAGGCTCCAGGGGCTGTCGCTCGAACGTGGGATGCCACAAGTTGACGAAAGACTTCCAGAAACGTCATTCCCGCCCCAAAACGTCCCGGGAATGACGTTTTGTGATTTTGCACCAACATTCCAATGCGGATAGCAATCCGTCCGGACGCCAGCACATTTCCCGTCGTACGCTTCGATCCAATCCCGCACAAGATAGATATTATCAATTTAATATATCGAAGTATTCAATAAAACCAATTGGACGAAAACGAGCAATACTGTTACCTTAGTGCCATTTTGGGTAATCGGCAGCCGCCGGCTCTTCTCGCTACGGCCGGTTCGGGCAATCATATTACGGTTCATGACGGGATTATTTTTTGATGAATACACAAAATGGTCCATCGAGAAGAACTTTTCTGAAGGCCGCGCTGGCTTCGACCGTGGGCATGGCGGCGGCCGGGAGCAAAGCTTCGGCATTCACCGCGGACAGCCTCCAGGTTTGGTCGTGCGGGGGGCTGGCCGAGGCGATGATTCCGGCAAACGCCCTTTTCGAGAAAAAAACAGGGGTAAAAGTCGCCTACACGGGCGCTTTCGCGGCGGCTCTGGGCAAATCGCTCCTGGGCAGCGGGCAGACGGAGGTGTTTGCGGCGCGGGTGCTCGATCTCGCCAAAAAGCTGCGCCAGGCCGGGAAAATGGAGTACTTCAGGCCCCTGTGCTTTACCAGCTACGTGATGGTCACCCCCAAGGGCAACCCGGCGGGCATCAAGACCGTGGAAGACATGGCGAAGCCCGGAGTGCGCGTGGTGCTGGCCCCCGACGCATCGCCTCCGGGCGGGCAGGCCGTGCAGGTGCTTCTCAAAAAAGCGGGCATCCAGGACGCGGTGATGAAAAACACCGTCGTGCGCGGCACCTGCGTGCAGCGGACCATGGACGACCTGATCGGCGCCAAGGGGGACGTATCCGTCGTCGAGGTGCGGATAACCCGGATGCGCGAATTCGAAGGCCGGATGGACATCATCCCCATTCCCGCCAAATTTTTTCCGCCGCCTCCGCTCACCTTCACCGTCGGCGTGATGAAAAACGCCCGCGACCGCGCTCTGGCGGACGCCTACGTCGATTTCATCACCTCGGCCGAAGGCCAGGCGTTTTTCGAACACCAGGGGTTCATACCGGCCCTGTCGGACCGGGGACGGGAGCTGATCGAAAAACTGGGGGTAAAAGATGTCTAAGGCGGCGAGCGCTACTCTGGATACTCATGTTTCCAAGCGGAAAATTCTGTCTCTTACGGCGGTGCGAAGACTCGTCCAGGTGGGGATGCTCGGAGTGATGGGCCAGTGGTCGTTTTACGGCATTTTTCGTTGCCCGTTCGTGGTGCCCTACGTAAGCTGTGAAAACTGCCCGGTGATCACCTGCCACGGGCGGCTGCTGTCGATGTTCTGGGGCTTCTGGCTCCTGCTGCCCGTGTCCGTGATCCTGTTCGGCCGGGCTTTTTGCGGCTGGGCGTGCCCCGGCGGGTTCGTGAACCAGGTGCTGGGAAAAGTGGCCCCTGTAAAGCTTCGCGTAAAGAACCTTCTCGCGCGCTGCGGCGAGGCCGGGCCGTATCTCGCGCTCCTGGCGGCCGCCGTCGTTTTCTTTTATCTCGGGCAGCCCCGGTCGAACGTTCCCATCCGCACCGGGCAGTTTTTCGAGTCCGTGCGGCTCACTTTCGAACACGCCGGCATGCTGTGGCTGGTGCGCAGTTTCATCGTGCTGGGGTTTCTGGTCCTGGGGCTGGTGGTCGCCAACCTGTGGTGCCGGTTCGTGTGCCCCACCGGGGGCGTGCTGGAAGCCCTCAAGCGGTTTTCCATATTCAAGTTCCACATGACTTCGGCCTGCAACGACTGCAACAAGTGTCTCAGGGTCTGCGAAATGGGGACCCGGCCCGGCGAGGCCAACTGCACGAATTGCGGCGACTGCCATGACGTCTGCCCCGTTGACGCCATCCGGTTCGGCAGGAAAAGGGCGTCCTGATGGGAAACTGCCTGGAACCGGCGGGCGGGCGGCCGCTCCCCCATCCCTGCTTCGATGAGGATGCCAAAAACGCCTGCGGGCGCATCCACCTGCCGGTGGCGCCCGGGTGCAACATCCAGTGCGGGTACTGCCGCCGGTCTTACGACTGTGTGAACGAAAGCAGGCCCGGCGTGACCAGCCGGGTCATG